>CAJWTS010000011.1 GCA_913047795.1 uncultured Verrucomicrobiota bacterium
CCGTCGCGAAGTAGCGCTTCGCATTCGGATACTGCACCTTGACGACGACCTCCTGCCCTCCGTGCAGCGTGGCGCGGTGCACCTGCCCGATGGAGGCGGCGCCGAGCGGCACCTCGTCGATGCTCTCGAATAGGTCCTCGGCCGGCACGCCCAGCGTTTCAAACGCAAGGCGGACGCTCGTCAGGTTGCCGGCACCGTAGTCGATAATCGCAATCATCAGGGCAACAAGTGTCGGGCGACCACCACGCACTGTCAAGTCCGCCCGGATTTCCAACGGGAACTTGCAAGACGGGTGGGCGCTTGACGGCTGATCCGATCTGTTGATTAATAGCCTGCCCCGTATTGGGGGGCTTGAACATGAAAGTTGCATTCATAGGATTTGGTGTGGTGGGGCGCGGGCTCGCGGAGATTCTTGCCGCGAACCGTGAGATCAACGGCTTCGCCTTCTCGACGGTCGCTGTCTCGGATCTGATGCGCGGCACGGTCTGTGATCCGGAGGGACTCGATGTGCAGGTGTTGCTCGATCTGGCGGCCGATCCCGGTACCTTCGAGGGCCATAACTCCTGTCGACCGGATTGGGACGCGTTACAGGCCATTCGGGAATGCGGCGCCGACATCATCGTTGAGGCCACCCCAACCGATATCGTGACGGGCGAGCCGGCCATGTCGCATATCAGGACCGCGCTCGAGGGGGGGAAGCATGTCGTGACCACGAACAAGGGTCCAGTCGTGCTCGCCTTGAACGACTTGCTTGAACTGGCGGCCGGGCATGGCGTTCAGTTTCGTTACGAGGGCACCGTGATGAGCGGCACGCCGGTCTTGAACACGGCGCGACGCTTTCTCGCGGGAGCCGGCATGAACCGCGTGCGCGGTATTCTTAACGGGACAACGAACTACATACTCTGCGAGATGGAGTCCGGCATGTCGTATGCCGATGCGCTCAAGCAGGCCCAGGTGCTCGGGTACGCCGAGACGGTTCCGGACGCCGACGTCGAGGGCAAGGATGCGCTCGGTAAAGTGGTGATCCTGGCCAAGGTTCTTTTTGGAGCAACGCTTTCTGTGGACGAGGTTCCGTGCACCGGCATTACGCATATTGCGCCGGCCGACATCGAGGCGGCGACGGCTGCCGGTGAGCGCTGGAAGTTGATCGGTGAGGTTGGGCGCGAAGGCGACAGGGTCGTTGGACGCGTGGGACCGGTGCGTCTTCCCGTTGGGAATCCGCTCGCGGCCGTCAGTGGGCCGACCAACGCCATTACCTTCTCTACGGATCTGCTCGGGGATGTCACGATTGAGGGGCCCGGCGCCGGTAAGGAAGCCACCGGGTTTGCGCTTCTCTCGGACATGCTGGAAATCGCCCGCGGTCTCGCCTGATCCGGCTAGGCCGGATCGCATTCATCGTATCGGTTCAGGCAGTAGTCCTGGAAAATCTGGTGCAGGCCCTGTTGCCGCAATGCCGTGCGATAAAAGGCCGGATTGTGGTCAGAACCCAATAGGCCATGCGCGGTCTGGCGCACGATGCTATCCGTTTCCGCGGCGGGCAGTGAAGTCAACAACGGATCGAGGGCTGCTGCTGCCGGGGTGAGACTCAGGTAGGGGATGATGATGTTGATCCCGATGGCGGCGAGGCGCGAGGTGCCGACCATGGCGATTGCCTTCCCCTGCCGATTGCCGGACAGGCGCAATCGATATTGCCAGTAGCCGTCGCAATTGCAGCCCAGCGCGATATCGATGTCACGCCGCCATGTTTTTATGTCGGGGGGCGCAAGGGCCGCGATGCGCTGATCGAGCGGTCGTGGGTCCGTGGCCATGGCGGCGGCTGCCATCAGGCGGCGCAGGGGATGATTGTGCGGACGCAGGTTGCGCAACGTCCAGTCATCGGCCGTGCCGATGCGGGAGTGCCAATCTTCCGCGTGGCGCCACCAGATGTCCCAGATGTGCCGGACGAAGTGCCGGGTTTCTTCGTCCCAACTTGTGCGTGGTTGTTCCGGCAACAGGCCGGCGACGCCGAGCAACAGTGCGTAGGCGGTCAGGGGATCACCTGCGGCGTCATTGCGTAGCACGCCGATGGGCAGGCGTTGGGCCAGTGTACGAAAGGCGATTCGGTTGTGCTTGTATCCAAGCGCGGACATGATCTCTTCGTAAAGTGTTTGTTCCACGCCGGACCGATCGATGCGTTGCTCGAGACGTGTTGCTTTTTCGCGCAGACGTGCCGTGCCGGCGTCTTCCAGGAGTTCGCCGATCTCGTCCGCGGACCAGCCCGCGACCATGTCTGCCAAGTGGCTGTCGGCCCTGTTGCCCGCGTAGGGATAAGCGGTCAGATCGATGCTCTCAAACGAGAAACGGTCTTGGCGCTTGAGCGGATCTTCGAGCGCGACCTGGACGGCTCCGGCGGGCAGGTCCGTATCGGGCAGTTGTCCCGCGAAGTAGGTCACGTGCGCGATTACGCGCTGGTACAGCGGGTCGTTCCCGTGCGCGTGTCGATTCCAGTCCGGCGGCGAGATGTGGACCTCGATGTCGCCCTTCAGTCGCCGCGTGTCGATCCGTAGAACGGTATCAAGGAAATCGGGACCGGCTTCGAGGTTCCAGCGGCCGGGGTCGACAACCTGTACCGACAGTCCGTCGTGCGTGCTGAGACCGGTCGGACGCAGCGCCGTGTCGTACCAGATGCAATGTAGATGACGCTCGCTATAGGGAAACGGATAGCGTTTGCCTGGCTCCCGCACGGACTGCAGGTTGCGCGTTCTATGGGCAAGATAACGATCCGCGTTTACAAACACCCTGTGGCTCCCGCCCGGCCGGAAGCGCGCCTTGACTGCACAAGCAGGCAACTCATAATGCTCGCGCAGGTTAACGACTCCGGACCGTTTCCGGCCATTATGATCAAAGTCTCTCACTTGACCAAGCGTTTCGGCAGCGTGACCGCTGTGGATGATCTCTCCTTCGAGATCGCCGCGGGCGAAATCGTCGGATTTCTCGGCCCGAATGGCGCCGGCAAGACGACCACGATGCGTATTCTTTCGTGTTTCCTACCCGCCACGGGGGGCTCGATTGAGATCGACGGTTTGGACGTGTTCAAGCAATCGGTCGAGGTGCGCCGCCGGATCGGATATCTTCCCGAGAACTGCCCGCTGTATCCCGAAATGCGCGTTGTTGAGTATCTTCGTTACCGGGCTGAACTGAAGGGGCTCTCCGGCAGTCGACGCCGGCGCCGTGTGTACGACGTGCTCTCGCGTTGCGGGCTCGAAGATGAACGTCGTCGTCTAATCGGGCATCTTTCGAAAGGGTACCGGCAACGGGTCGGGCTCGCGGATAGCTTGCTCTCCGAGCCGGCGGTGCTGATCCTCGATGAGCCGGGCATCGGATTGGACCCCGGGCAGCGGCTTGAGATTTGCCGCCTGATCCACGGCCTGGCCGAGGACCATACGGTCCTGTTGTCGACCCACCTGCTGGCTGATGTCGAACGGATCTGCGGTCGCGCACTGATTATTAATGATGGACGCATTGTCGCTTCGGACACGCCGGATAATCTTGTCAAGAAACTCAAAGGGCATCCGCGTGTTACGCTCGAAGTGCATGGACCACGGCATGACGTCGAGGCAGCGTTCCGGCGTCATTCGCGCGTCGCGCAGGTGCATTGGCGCTCCGTAGACGACGGCTGGCATCTTTTCGAAGTCGAGTGCGACGACGGCGACGATGTCCGACCCGATCTTTTTCGGGAGGTCGTCGCCGGCGGCTGGCAGTTACGCGAGATGCGCTGCGAAGTCATCGGGTTGGAGGACGCATTCATCGCGGTCACCACGGAGGGCCTGCAGGAATGAAAGGGCTTTTGACTGTCTGGCGCCGTGAGTTGAGCGCCCATTTTCTGTCGCCGGTGGCGTACGTGACAATGGTTGTTTACCTCCTTGTAGCGGGCTGGACCTTTGTGTGGGCCGTCGAAAAGAACCAGGAAATCGGTGATCCGATAACGGTCTCGTTGTTCGTGGCCCTGTTCCTTTGGTTGCCGATCACCATCACGGTGATCACGATGGGCCTGTTTGCTGAGGAGAAGCGCAGTGGCACGATCGAGACCCTGATGACGGCACCCGTGACCGAATGGCAGGTGGTGCTCGGAAAGTATGCGGGAGCAATGACTTTTCTGCTCGTGACGATGGCGCCCTCGGTCGGCTACCTGTACATCTTCCGTACGTTCAGTGGCGGGGTCCCATTCATCGATACCGGGGCTCTCGCGGCGGGATATACGATCCTATTGCTCGTCTCCGCTTTCTGCGTGTCAACCGGTTTGCTGATGTCGCTGTTGACGCGGCACCAGGTCGTCGCGGCAATTGCGTGCTTCTGTGCGATCTGCCTGCCTTTCATTCTGCGGGTGCTCTCGCGCGCCGTGCCGCGTAACGCGGGCGCCGTCCTTGAGTACATGGCGACGGAATTGCACATCCTGGAGTTTGCCCGTGGAGTTGTGGATACGCGTCCCATGGTTCTGTACCTGAGCGGGACGATTTTTATGCTCTTCCTGGCCGTCCGCGTACTGGAGTCTCGCAGATGGACATGAACGATAGCGACAGCGAGGCACGCGAGAGCATCTGGTTTCATCGTCGCCGTCGCATGGCAACAGGCGCCAATGTTGCGACTGCGGCGTTGCTGGCGGCGTTGCTGTTGGCGATGGTCAACTATCTCGCTTCGGCCTTCTACAGTCGATGGGACTGGAGCAGCGCGCGACTCTACGCGTTATCGGACAAGTCGATCAAGGTGTTGGGCAGCGTCAACTCGCCGATCGATGTGTACGTTGTCTATGACCCCGATCATGAGAGCTATTACGACCTGCGATGCCTGCTGAGCGAGTACGCTTACCGTGCGCGCCATACGCCGTCGCACATCACGCTGGATGTTCACTACGTCGAACCCGATCGAGACCTGGCCGCCATGAACGAGCTGAAACTGCGTCATGGCCTGGAAGAGCGGAATTCCGTGGTGGTCAGTTCGGGCACCCGCGCGCGGACATTGCTTGACCGCGAGCTATATGATCGCGCGCCGATGGTCAGAACGCGTGTAGCGTTCAATGGCGAGCGAATGATTACGTCTGCGATTCACGACGTGGCCCAATCACAGCGGCCGGTGGTCTATTTCCTCATGGGCCACGGCGAACGCGATCTGGAGAATTATGATCGCCTCACCGGCTATTCCAGCATTCGACGCGCGATCAAGCGGGACAACATCGAGCTGAGGCCTTTTATCATGGCGGAGACGGATGGGATCCCCGGTGACTGCGATGCGTTGATCGTGGCCGGCCCCACGACGCAGGTGCCTGACGCGGAGGTCGAACATATTTCGCGGTTCCTGGATCGCAACGGAAGGGTGATGATCCTTGTCGATCCGTTTGTGCGATCGGGACTTGAGTTGCTGCTCGACGGGTGGGGTGTGCGTCTCGCGACCGACGTTGTCATCGACCGCGTTTCGCTTACCGGCGGGCGCGAGTTCTATGTCGGCCGCTACGGGCGGCACAAGATTACGACGAGCCTGAAGAACGTGGCCACGATATTTTCGATGCCGCGCTCGGTGGAGCCGCAGGTCTCGCGCGAGGTTCCTGACTCGGAGCGTAGCGACAAGCCGCGTGTGCAGATCCTTGCGTTGACGTCCAAGAGTAGTTGGGCCAAGCGGGATTTCAGGCGCAAGTCGCTCAGTTTCGATCCCGACGTCGATCGACTCGGACCGGTCTCGCTCGCGGTGGCCGTTGAGAAGGGCGCCGTGGAGGGGGTCGATGTGGCGCTTGAGCCCAGCCGGATTGTTGTCGTGGGTGATTCGGATCTTGGCGCGAACCAGTCGCTGGACAGCGGCGCGGGCGGCAACGAAGATTTCTTTATGAATTGTTTGAACTGGCTGTTGGCGCGCGAGTCCCTACTTGCTATTTCGCCGAAACCGCTCGGGTCTGCGATCTATCAGGCCTCGCGCGACCAATTCGGATGGACGCTTGCGGCACTGGTGGGCGGAATTCCCCTTTGTGTCTGTATGCTGGGCGTATTGATATGGGTGGGGCGCCGGCGTGGATCGTGATCAGCCCGACGCCCGTCGAGTCCGCCGGGACGGGCCGGAGTAGGATATGACCGGGAAAACAACGTTTCGATTGTTCGTCATCGTCTGCCTCATGGGGGCGTTCGTCTGGGCCGTGCGCCGTGAAAAGAGCGTCGACCCGGGGCCCGATGTAGTCGTGGCGGGCATGCGCTCCGACGAAATACGGGAGCTTCGCCTGCGCATGCGCGATGTCGATATGACCTGTCGCAAAGTGGGTCACGGGTGGCAAGTCGTGCGGCCGGTGTCGACGCGTGGGAATTCAGCCTTTATCGAACGCTTGCTGGTCATGGTTGAAGAGTTGCCCCGGCTGGAAACGGTTGGGTCTGCGGATATGCACCACCGCTTTCTGACGCTGTCCGATTACGCGCTTGAAGAACCGCGTGTCAGGATTGACCTGGTTCAGGACGATCGCACCTGGGAATTGCAGGTCGGCCGTCTGTCGCCGCTGGGCGACGTGCTTTACGTCAAGCTCGCGGCCGAGGATAACGTGATTGCAACCTCGACCAATCTGTTCGTCGCTCTGCCGGCGGACGTGTCGGAGTTACGGGATCGCGGACTTTTTCAGCGCGATCCAGGCCAGGTCGAGCGCCTCGAACTGGAACGGGCAGGTCAGAGTTTCGTGCGCGTCGTGAGAGCGAATGACGGCTGGTATCTGAGACAGCCGATGGATGTGCGGGCCGATGGACAGCGCGTCGCCGGGTTGCTCGATCAACTCTATACGTTGCGCGCGCAGTCGTTTGTGTGGGATCCGCGTCCCGGCGATACGACTGACGAGCCCGAAGTTTACGGTACACGACCGGACCAGGCGGCGATGCAGATTCGCATTTGGCACAAGGGTAGCGCGACGCCTTCAGAGGTGGTGATTGGCAAGGCGATCGACGAGTGGAAGGGTTACTATGCGAGCGCACGCGATCTGAATGGAATCGTGGCGATCACGAGCAGCGTGATCGACGCGGTTGCGCAGATTCCAGGCGATACCTTGCGGGAGCGTCGAATATTGACGACGCATGCGGAGTGGGTCACCGCGATTCACGTCGAAGAGAATGATCGTCGCTTGAGTTTGCGGCGCGATAGGAAGGGGCCGTGGCAGATCGAAGCGCCGGTCCAGTGGCCTGCCGACGGGGAGAACGTACAGCGGTTTCTCGCCGCGATTACATTGATCCAGGCGGAGACATTCCACGAGGGCACGAACCTTGCCGCCTATGGACTCGCCCCGGCTGCTGCTACCGTGGAATTGCTCAGCGAGGGTCTGAGGCAGGGGCAGTCCAGGGATGATCCCCCGCGCGGTCAGCGGCTTGTCATCGGTACGACCGTCACTCAGGGCGTAACCTACGTGAAGTTGGATGATGCGGAGACGATCTTCGGTGTCGCGGCTGACAACATCGCCGGACTCTGGCCGCACCTTGCAGAATCGAGCGATCGCAGCCGCGTGAAT
Organism: uncultured Verrucomicrobiota bacterium; assembly: GCA_913047795.1. Classification (GTDB taxonomy): domain Bacteria; phylum Verrucomicrobiota; class Kiritimatiellia; order CAJWTS01; family CAJWTS01; genus CAJWTS01. The sequence continues at coordinate 7,499 of CAJWTS010000011.1, forward strand.
CCGCTACTGTTACGCGATCGTTCGATGTTGACCGTGAATCCGGATGCGGTTCGTGGGTTGACGCTGCGTAAGGACGGCGTGTCCCGGAGTGTGCAGCGCTCCGGGGACGGCCAATGGCGCGTCGGGGATGAGGCGGACGGCTCGGTAGTCCAGGAGGCGGTGATCGACGTTTTGATCGCACTCGCCCGACTGCGAGCGCTGCGGATCGAGGCGCACAACGAGACGAACCTGGCGCGGTTTGGACTGGATGAGCCCGCCATCACGCTCACCGTTGCACTCGACGCCAGCGAGGGAATCCAGAAAATCATCATGATCGGTTTCCGGGCAAGGACGGACGGGGTCTATGCCATGGTCCAGGGCACGGATCTCGTTTTTGTGCTCGAGGCGCGCGTGGCTGCCACATTGATGCGGGATCTCGTGGGGCCGCGCGCTCCGGCGAACGGGGATGAAGGGTTCTGACGTGGCCCGCCGGCAACAGGGATCGCGCGTATCGCGCGCCGCGTGCTGGTTGCTTGGCCTGCTGCTTAAAACCCTGAGATACGTGGGGGTCCTCCTGGTTCTGCTTGCGATCGCATTCACCTGGTACGGATTGCCCACGCCGATCACCGCACATCTTATGCGTAACGTCGATACGGGGAATCTCGCCGTCAATGCGCGGCGGGTTCAACTCGATCTTCGCCACGGCCTGCGTTTTCGCGACGCAATGATTTATAGAAAAGGCGACATTGGCCCGCCGGTGATGGAGGCCGCGGACCTCGTTCTTTCGATCAGTCCGATGGCGCTGTGGCGTGGCGGGCAACCCTTGCGCGGCATGATCCTGAGGGACGGCACCCTGCGACGCAGCAAGGGAGGGCGACCGCGGGGGTCTGCGCGCGATCCGCTGACGCTCTGGCTCGAGATCGAAGATTGTGAGGTGTTGGGTATCTGGATTGAATCCGCGAACCTGACCTATCGCACCAACGCGCGCGACATCTGGTACGACAACATGCATGGCATCGCCGGCAAGGGTGACGGCAGTGGTCCCTTCAGCGCCTCGGTTCACCTGAACACAGCGGAACGGAAGTACGACGGTCATGTTCAGGCGCGGATCGACCTGGCTTCCTTTCATGGATTTTTCGAAGCGTTCGGTCTGGACACGGTGATCGACTTCACGCAGCGCTTCACCTTTGAAAACGAAATGCCATCCGGCACGGTGGACTTCGCGGGTGCCATTGGTTCCCCCGGGTTCATCGACGTCAGCGGGAAATTCGACATGCCGAATACGCGTTATCGCGACACGGCCTGCGATCGTTTTCTTGCCACGTTCAATGTCTTCATGTCCGGAACCAATCGCACGATTCGCGTCGATCCCGTAACCATCGTTCGCGATGAGAAGGTCATGGAGGCCGCGTTTACGCTTTATCCCGTGCCGGGCGTGATCGACTTCAAATTGGATTCTACCCTTCAGCCCGAGATGGCGGCCCGGATGATGGATCCGGGGCTGGTAAAATTGTTAAAACCGTTCACCTTTGGCGAATCGACCACGGTAGATGCGCGCGGTCACCTGCGGCCCGGCTTCCTCGACGAAACAAGTATCAGCGGGGAGATCCACGGAACCGGCCTGGGATGGGGGCACTACCAGACCGACGTCTGCCGCTTCGCGCTTGATATTAGCGGGCGCACGACATCGGTCAACCGCATCGAGGGTGAAATCTATGGAGGTAAGGTTACCGGTCGCGTCCGAATCTATCCGGATGAGACCGGGACCAACCATCACTACGCGGTTGCCGGGCGACTCGAGGCTGTCCGTCTGAAAGATCTGATTGAGAGCTCCGCAGGTAAGGAGGTTGTTAACCTGGAGGGACGGCTGACTGTGACCGGCTACGTACGCGGAATGACGGCATCCGGGCTGGGGCCGCCGGCGGATGGCAGGTTCAAGGCCAGCGTTCGGAAGGGGCGCCTGTTTCGCGTGCCGCTATTCGGAGGTCTGACCGAACTGATGGCCCGTTGGATCCCGGGATTGAGTGGAATCGCGCGACAACAGGAGGCGTCTGCGACGTTCGAAATCAGGGACGGGGCGGCGCATACAAAAAAGTTGCAGATTGACGGCAACGTATTGCGTTTGTCAGCCGAGGGGCGCTACCGTTTCGACCGCCACCTGGATTTCGACGTCCATGTTACGCTTGCCAAGAAAGGCTTGGTAAGGGATATCCTTCGGTTTCCGATCGAGCTACTCAACGAGACGTTCTTTGAGATTGTCCTGACGGGGACGACGAAGGATCCGAACTGGTACCTCAAGCGATTCTCGCGCGATCTGTTCAAAAAACTGGGATTCTTCGATAAAAAGGATAAGGATAGCGTAGATCCGAAGGGGCAGGCACAAGAGGAAGGTGACTAAAGCGATGACGTTATCAGCGATGAGCATCTGGCTGGGGGCCGCGCTGGCGCTTGCACACGGCGTCGCGCTATTGAACCCGTCCCTCGCCCGGCAGTGGATACGATCCTTCCCGCGCAGCCGCATCGCGGCGTGGATTCTAACCGCTGTGGACGTGGCCTGGGTTGCCTTTCTGCTTTACGATGCCAATGTCGAGTTGATCCACCGCGTGCGCTGGATTATCCCGTATCTCGCCCCGGTTGCGTACGTCATGATCATTTTCTGCATGAATGAATTGCTCGCCCCACGGGCGCTCGGCGGCCTGCTGTTGCTCCTGCCGGCCCCGATGCTCGACGCCGCGCGCTGGCACGCGTCGCCCTGGCGACTGGTTATTATTCTGCTGGCCTACTTGTGGGTTGTTGAGGGTGGCATCCTCGTATTGAGTCCGTATCGCTTCCGACGCTGGTTGGCCGGTTGGGTCGCCAACGACGGTCGTTGCCGCCTGGGCGGCGCGTTGGGGCTTGGATTCGGCGTGGTCCTCGTGCTGCTCGGATTCAGCTTGTACTGATCGGTTGGGGACGGCCTCGCGACTCAATCCAGCGCCGGCGGGATGTCGCGCCCATGGGGGTCGCGATCGGGTTGCCGGGTATCCTGCACCAGTTGGTCCTGCATCGCGGTATCGGTGATGTGTTCGAGTTGTTCTGCCGTGGGATGAATATGATCCGCGGCAAGATGCAGGTGTTCGACCAGGTAGTTTTCCCAGAGGCGGTGCGCGCGAACGAGGCCCCGCGCCTTCTCTCGGCCGCTACCTGTGATGCGGAAGTGTGTGCCCTGACGTTTCAACTGGCCGCCGCGCAGAAGTTGGCAAACGGCGACACGGATGTCGAGCGCGCCGGCGCCGATTGCGTTGCCGAGCAGAACCGATGAAACCTCGACGTTGCTTGCGTCAGGGTGCTCCTCGACACGGTAGAGCACGCCGAGAATGTCCTCACGCAAAATACTAATGCGCAGCGTCCAGAGATGCAGCCAGCGACTAACGAGTCCGTAACGCGGCGCCCCGAAGAGCGCCAGTGTGAACAAGGCACCCGCAACGACGGCCATCATGCCGGCCGTATTGGTGCTCATGTCGCTGAACCCGATCCATCCCGGCCCCGTGATGGCGAGCAGATGTCCGCCCACCGCGCAGACGACCGCGATCGCGACGCTGATCAGGACCATCGTGATCAGTCGATCTGTCAGCAGATGCGCCGCGGCGCCGGGAACGATCAACATCGCGATCACCAAAATGCTGCCAACACTTTCAAAGCAGGCAACCGTGGTAACGGCGACCAGCGTCATCAGCATGTAATGCATCAGGCGTGCGCTGAACCCCAGCGTCGTGGCCAGTTCCGGATCGAACGCACTGATGCGAAGTTCCTTAAAGAAAAAAACAACGAAGAGCGTGTTGATCAACAGCACGGCCCCCAGTGCGAGGGCTGAGCGTGGGATCTCGGCACCGCCAAGCTGCACGGTGTTCAGCGGCGCGAGCTCGATGGCGCCGTACAATACACATCCGGGGTCAAGGTCCACCGCGTTGGCGCCGCGCACAATGATGATCAACCCGATCGCGAAGAGCGAGGTAAAGACAACGCCCATCGAGGCACTCTCTTCCACCTGCCCGAAGTGACTGATCCATTGCGTAAATACTGCGGTCAGGACACCGACAATGGCGGCGCCGAGAAACATGGTCATGCTCGCGCGGCTGCCCGTGATCAGGAAGGCGACGGCGAGCCCGGGAAGCACCGCGTGGCTGATCGCATCGCCCATCATGCTCATCTTGCGCAGAATGAGAAAGTTGCCCAGCAGGGCACAGGACACGGCGGCGAGTATGCCGGAAACGATGATCCATGTATCGAGGACGGTCCAGTCCATTACGTGCCTCCCCCTGTCGCGGCCGGCCGGGCGGTGCGGGTGATGACGTGTGGGCTGGGCGGAACGACGCGCCCCGGAAACTCGGATGCACTCAGCCGCTCCAGCTCGGCAACCATGGCGTGGCCGAGCACGTGTTCGATTTGATCCGCATTGCTGTCGACGTGAATCGGGGCGATATCCGCGTGCGTGATCAGGTATGTCTCCCAGAGTCGATGATTGCGAACGACCCGTTCGGCTGCCGCCAGTCCCTCGATCGTAAGCTGCACGCGACCTCCGCCGCCCGTTCGGATCAGGTCGTCACGCCGCGCGCGGCGCATCGCCCGGCGTAGGACACCGTGGGTCCAGGACTGCTCCTGCATGAGTTCGCCCAATGGCATGCCGGAGCGCACCACGGCGTCGGTTGCCGGTTTGCCAGGGACGGCATGCTCCTCGTTCCACTCGAATAGCGCGCGCAGCAAGTGCTGGCGTTCAACCGTGCGCCGCACGCGACGGTGTCGCGCCGTGCCGTGCACCACACCGCGCGCGGATCCAAAGATCATGCTGATGATAAAGAGGCCGGTGGCCACCACGACGATGACGGCACCGGCCGGTATGCGCGGGGCGAGCGCGCTGATACAGGCGCCTAGCAGGCAGCTCACTTCACCGATGAGCGCCGCAATCAGAATCAGCCGGCCGAGCTTATACGTCCAAAACCTCGCGGCCGCCGCCGGAATAATCAGCAGGGCGATCATCAGGATGAGTCCGACCGCCTGCAGGCCGATCACCGTAACGACCACGACGAGGCTCATCATGATAATGTCCAGTTTAACGCTGGGGCGGCCCTGCGCGTTGCTGTAGTCCTGGTCGAAACAGACCAGCGAAAACTCTTTGAAGAAGATTGTGGCAAGAAAGATGACGACCAGCGCTGCGGCGCCGATCAGCCATGCGTCTGAGGCGAGCATGGACGCCGTCTTGCCGTAGATAAAGGACTCGAGCCCGGCGGCATGCCCGACGTTGAGTTGTTGAATGATGCCCAATAGGGCCACGCCAAGGCCGAAGAAGACGCTGAGCACGATGCCGAGCGCCGCGTCTTCCTTGAGACGGGTCTGGGTGCGAATCAGCAGAACGAGACCCATGCCGATCATTCCGAACACGAGCGCGCCGGTCAACAGGCCCGGCAGGAATTTCCCGCTGCCACCGTAGGACGTCATGACCAGAAATGCGACGCCGATACCCGGCAGAGTCGCGTGGCTGATGGCGTCGCCCATCAACGCGCGCCTGCGCAGCAGCATGAAAGAACCGACGATTCCGGCCGCGATGCCGAGCATCATTGATCCAAGTGCGACGACCCGCAGGTTGTAATCGTCGAAGCTCAGTACGCGGACGAGTTTCTCAACGGTCGGCAGTGCTACCGTGGTATCGGTGATCGACCGTGTTTCGACGGCTTCAGCCCCCGGCAAGGCAAGCGTTAGGCCAAGCAGGATCAATGCGGCCGTGTACAATCGACGAACGCCGGCCGGCCGGCGGCGCGTATGCTTGTTGTGTCCTGGATTCATGCGTCCTGGTTCCGGGGCCTCGTTCGTCTCTGCGGGTCTCCGTTCGGTTGCTGTCGTGACACCGGGATAAAGGCCATTGGATAAGCGGCCGGGCGCCGACTAGCGTCGGCGCGCACGGGCGAGGGCGTGTCCTGCCTCGTCAAGCAACGTCAACTTTCCGCCGTATGTCTTCTGGAGCATTTCCGGTGTGAAGACATCGCGCGTCGGTCCGGCGGCAACGATGCGCATATTGAGCAGCACAACTTCGTCAAAATACTCCGGCACGGTCTGAAGATCGTGATGGACACAGAGCACGGTCTTGCCGTTCGCGAGCAGATCCTGCAGCAGGGTGATGATGGCCTTTTCGGTTGCTGCGTCGACGCCCGAGAACGGTTCGTCCATGAAATAAAGTTGCGCATCCTGTACCAGCGCGCGGGCGAGGAAGATGCGCTGTTGCTGTCCGCCCGATAGTTGGCTGATCTGGCGCGACGCGTAGTCTGCCATGCCCACACGGTCCATGGCGTTGCGTGCGGCTTCGCGGTGGGTGCGCGTCACGGGCCGGCACCAGCCGATCTTGGCGTAGCGGCCCATTGTCACGACGTCCAACGCGGTGACCGGGAAATCCCAGTCAACACTTTCGCGCTGCGGGACGTATCCGACGAGATGCCGCTGCTGGGCGTAGGGATGGCCGTAGATCAGAACGCGTCCCGATGCGCGTGGCACCAGATCGAGAACGGATTTGATCAGGGTGCTTTTGCCCGCGCCGTTGGGCCCGATAATGCCGATAAGCTTTTTCTCCGGCGCGTCGTATTCGATATCCCAGAGGACCGGCTTGTGGTGATAGGCGACCGTCATGTCGTCGATCGACAACGGTGCGTTCTCCGGATGTTCGGTTCCGAGCGTGCGATCTTCCGCGCGCTCGCGGGATAGTATGCCGGTGATTGCCATGATGCGTGCTTCCGGATTTTCTAGTGCACGGCCTTCAAACTCAGGCGGCCGTTCAGTCCCTTTTCGGGCGCTTGGCCGCCAAGTGCGCGGGTGACGGTCGTGACGTTGTGATCGATCATGCCGATATAGGTTCCCTCATAAGTGCCTGCGGTTCCCATGGCGTCTGAGAACAGGGATCCGCCGATCCTGACTTCGTGCCCGCGTGCCCGCGCGCCCTCCTGCAGGGCTCGAATGTTCTTATCTGAAACGCTTGTCTCGACAAAAACGGCCCGGACGTTGCGGTCAACGATCTTGTCGACAAGCCGGCGAATGTCTTCCAGTCCGGCTTCCGATTCGGTGGAGATGCCCTGGATACCCAACACTTCAATATCGTAAGCGCGGCCGAAATAATTGAAGGCATCATGGGCCGTGATGAGAATACGGGACGTTTGGGGTATCGATTGAATCGCTGTTCTGGCGTAGGCATTGAGTTTCTCTAGCTGCTCCTTGTAGGCCTGTGCATTGGCGGCATACGTCGCGGCGTTGGGTGAATCGAAGGAGCTGAGGGCATCGCGCACGGCATCGACCGCCTTGATCCACCCGTTAGCGTCCATCCAGAGGTGGGGATCGTAGTGACCCGCGAATTCGGGGGGTTCCAGGAGATATTCCGGGTCGACCAACTCGGTGACGGCAAAAACCGGCTTTTTCCCCGCGACCTTGATCAGGGTGTCCGTCATCTTCCCTTCGAGCATGAGCCCGCTGTAGAACACAACGTCGGCGCTCATGAGTTTGGCCACGTCGTTGCGCGTCGGCTTGTAGAGATGCGGATCCACGCCGGTCCCGACGATACCCGTAATCTCGGCAACGTTCCCGGCTACCTGCCTGACGATATCTGCGACCATGCCGATTGTCGCGGTGACGTGGTAGGGGTAATCGCGTTCGAACGTGCCTTCGACCGGCGCGGGATTGCGCGAACAGGACGTCGCGAGGAGCAGTCCGAGACCGCATGCGAGTAGGTTGCGAACGTTGATATTCATCTCTTTTTCCTGGTTGTGGTCGATACGAATACGTGTGGCGTGGCCTCCTCGCCGAGGCTCAACTCCCGACCATCATGCCGAATGGTTAGCGAGTCTCCGAAGGGTTCACGATTCACGATTTCGATGTCGGTTCCGGGATATAGCTTCAGGTCTCCGAGGTAGCGTAGAAGATCGGAGTCGTCATCATTCACCTCCAGGATCCGGACCGTCTGACCGGCATCGATTTCTGACAATGGCATGGAGTCCACACGGGCGATCTGGCCGTCCTTGGTCGGGATGGGGGAGCCGTGCGGGTCTGTGCTGACATCGTCCAGGGCGGCGGCCATACGGTCCTCGACGTCATCAGAAAGCACGTGCTCGAGTTTCTCGGCTTCTTCATGTACGCGGTCCCAGGGAACACCCAGTGCTTTAGAGAGGTACAACTCGACCAGGCGATGATGGCGAATGACCTCCAACGCGATCATTTCGCCGTTCGGATGCAGACGTACGCCCTTGTAAGGAACGTATTGGATGAGTTCCATTTCGGATGACGCCAGCTTCTGCAGCATGTTCGTAACAGATGCCGGACGCTGACCAAGTTTGTCGGCGAGAACGGTGGTGGTTACCCAATTATCGCCATCCTGCAGGTGATATATGTTCTTCAGAAAATTCTCTACAGATTGTGAAATCATATTTATCCTTACAAAACTGTTAATTTAGGGGTACCTAAATATAGCCGGGGTGTCAAGCGGTAGGATCGCAAGCTGTTCCGACGTGGCCGGTCGTCATGGCCCTCTCGGCTGGAAATATTGTAAGGTATGTGTGCACAGAGACGATGACCGCAAGATCATAGTGAAAAAGGTGCTCATAAGTGGCGCGCGTGGCTTTGTTGGCACGCCGCTGGCGGCCGCTCTGCGGGAAGACGGTTATGCCGTCACGGCGCTATCACGTCGTGAGGGTGGAAGCGGCGTGGTTAGCTGGGACCCGGCCGCGGGACGTCTCGCGCCCGAGGATGTGACAGGCTTCGATGCCGTCGTGCACCTGGCGGGTGAGGGCATCGCTACCGGCCGCTGGACGACGAAACGTAAACGGCTGATTCGCGACAGCAGGGTAGGGGGTACCCGCCTGCTGTGCGAGACGCTCGCGGCTGCATCAGCACTGCCGAGCGTTTTCATTTGCGCATCGGCGATCGGATATTACGGCGACCGTGGGTCGGAGGAACTTAGCGAAGAAAGCGCTGCGGGGAAGGGGTTTCTGGCCGAGGTCTGTCGCGATTGGGAGGCGGAGACGGTTCGACTCGCGGAGGCCGGCGTTCGGGTGGTCAACGCGCGTATCGGGGTTATACTAGGTCGCACTGGAGGCGCATTGCAACGTATGCTGCTGCCCTTCCGGCTTGGCCTCGGCGGAGTGATAGGGGATGGTAACCAAGTGATGAGTTGGATTGCAGTCGAAGATGTTGTGAATGCGATCCGATTCGCGGTCGCGACGGAGGCGCTTTGTGGCCCGGTCAATCTCACCGCACCCTCGCCCGTAGCCAATCGCTCCTTTACGAAATCACTCGGGCGCGCCCTGGCGCGGCCGACCGTGTTTCCGATGCCCGCCTTCGTCGCACGGATTGCCTTCGGCGAGATGGCCGATGAACTCTTGCTTTCCAGTGCGCATGTTCTTCCGCGCAAGCTTCTCTCCGCCGGCTTCACCTTCAGCCATGCAGAACTCGACGATGCCTTGCGTGCCGTTCTTGCGGACTGATGGCCGGCACGACGGACCAGACCGGCCGTAGCAGCCGCGGGGTTTTGCTCGTTAACCTCGGTTCTCCGGACTCGACATCGGTTGCGGATGTGCGGCGCTACCTGCATCAATTCCTGATGGATCGCTACGTCATTGATGTGCCGTACCTCATGCGCAAGATGATTGTCTGCCTGAGTATTCTCCCTACGCGCCCGAAACAAACCGCAGCCGCCTACCGCGCGATCTGGGGGCCGGACGGTTCGCCACTGATTGCGATCAGTCGGCGTGTGCAGGCCGCTCTGCAGGAGCGATTGGATCTACCCGTGGGTCTGGCCATGCGTTACGGCCGGCCCGGGATCAAGCAGTCCCTGGACGCGTTGCTCGATCGGCTCGACGGCAATGATCCCGTGGTGCACGTCATGCCGCTTTATCCACATTTCGCGCAGGCGACTTACAAGACCGTCGTTGAGGAAATTGCGCGGGTCACGCGTCATCTTCGCCGACCGGTACGACTGGAGTATCTTCCGCCGTTCTACGAGGAGCCGCACTATATTCGTGCGCTGGCCGATTCGTTACAGGAATCACTCAGGTGGGACTATGATCACGTGCTTTTCAGCTATCACGGCATCCCGGAGAAACATGTGCGTAAGGAAGATCGATCGGGTGCGCATTGTCTCGCGCGGGATCATTGTTGCGAGGTTGATGCGCCGGCGCGGAGAACGTGCTATCGCGCGCATGTGTATGCCACGACACGCGCGGTCGTCGCGTCGACCGGCATTGCGGCGGATAAGCACTCCGTCGCGTTCCAGTCGCGGCTGGGGCGCGACCCCTGGTTGCGGCCTTTCACGGATTTCGAGTACGAGCGCCTGGCGGAGGCGGGTGTGCGGCGCTTGCTGGTCGTCTGTGCCTCCTTTGTCGCCGACTGTCTCGAGACCCTCGAGGAGATCGAAATTCACGGTAACGAGAGCTTCCGTGCCTGCGGTGGCGAGGAATTACGGCTCGTGCCCTGTCTGAACGACAATCCCTCCTGGATCGACACGCTGGAGGGTTGGTGTCGCAGCGGATGGAACGATCCTGAATGGGGTCGACTCGATCCGTGACGGGGGCAGGTAACGCGTTCGACTACCGGTATCTCAACCGATGGCTGCTGGGATGCCTGGTAGCGGGACTCGCGTGGTGGTTCGTCCTGGCCATGGACCTGCTCGGCTTACCGGCGGAGATGACGACATGTGGATCGATTCGTATGCTCGGGCGCCCCTGCGCGTTGTGTGGCATGACCCGCGCCGTTGCGTCTTTATTGGCGGGAGACCCCGGAGGGGCGCATCGTTACAACCCGGCGGTGATCCCGCTTGCCATTGTGATGCTCCTGGAAGTCGTCGCGCGCCTCGTGCTCGCGATACGGCGCGTGCCCGACGCGTATCGGGCGAACGTCATGCGCCTCGACAGGGCGACGCATGTCGCCGTCGTCGTGCTGCTTGCGGTCCTCTTCGTCGTCGGCTAAGCCGCACCGGATAGACTACGCCTTTGTGATGCCCTTGAACCAGTCGACGGCATAGTGTCCGATCAGGGGTACGGGCTTCTCTGCGCCGTTGCAGGCGTTTATGAGGCCCAGGATAAACAACAAAAGTAGCGCCAGGCCGAGCACGGGAAGCAGGACAAAGCCGATGCACATCGCCAGCAGCGGCGCGGAGATCGTGCCCACCACGACACCGGCAATCCAGAGCAGCAGGACCTGCTTGGAATGGAAGAGCGAGAACGCGTTATCGCGCATAATAAGGGGCACAATGAAAAACGGGATCCCCACAAAACTCAACGCGTAGGACAAGATCGCGAAGGCCTTGCCCTTATCGGCTTCGCTACCGTCGCCCGTGGGTGTCTTGGGCTGTGCTTCGTCGAACCTGGTTTCTTCCGTTGATGGTTCCTGATTGTCCGTCATGTCGTGTCCTCCAATCATGCACTGGGTTACGATTGACGCCGCGGCGGATGCGCCGTTGCTCGTCGTAGACTATCCGGCTTATACGGGCGGAGATCAAGCGCGAACCCGGACCGGTCGCGGCGCTGTTACCGCCGCTTTGTCGTGCTGTGTCTTGACAGTCGAAGTCGAGAACCCCATGATAACGCGAAGTTTAAACGATGGACGCTCTTATGGCTGAACGCCCCTACGATCATTTCCAAAATGTTGCCCCGGTTCCCAAGGTTATCGGGGAGAAGCGCAAGCGCCCCAATATCATTGCAGTTGTGGACGAGGACAATTGTACGGGCTGCGAAGCCTGCGTCCCGTTTTGTCCGGTGGATTGCATCGAACACGTCCCGGATGGGAAATACGACGATGTCGTGATTTCGCCGGTGCAGATCCGCTTTAACGAGTGCATCGGGTGCCGAATTTGCGTGCGCGTATGCGACCGAATGACCTGGTCCGCGATCCAGATGCATCCGACGGAGGATGTCGAGCAGCGCTTCGACGTTGAGATTTCGGGTAAGAAGTACGGGTGGGAAGGTGTTCCCGACGATCCGCATATCGGGCGCAAGACCGAGCAGCACGTTCGCAAGTAGGCCATGATTAGGCCCGATCGTCTGAGCGAGCAGGTCGGTGCGCCGTGTGTCAACCGCCGAGTTTTTTTCCGATTAATGACCGTCTTATGAAACCCGACGTCCCGGATAATTTGACTGAAGACGCTCCCGATGAACCGGCATCCGAGCCGGCGAAGAACTGGCCCGAGAGCCGTTGGGGCAGGTGGCTGCATTCGCTATTTGTCATCCCCTTCTTTATCGCGCTCTTCGGCGTTATTCTTGCCACGCTCGTATATGTTGTGGCGGCCGACGATCGTTCAATCAACGACTACCTGGAGGACATCCAGACCGGCCGCAAATCCAAGCGCTGGCAGGCGGCTTTCGAGCTGTCCAAGATCTTCGTCAACCCTGACCGGGTTCCCGGCGATCACGTGTTCGTGCCCCAGGTGATCGCGCTCTTCGATGACGAAACGATGCGACAAGAGGATCCCCGGGTTCGGCAGTATCTTGCGCTGGCGATGGGGCGCTCCGGCATCGACGGCTTTTATGCGCCTCTGATGGAAGGCTTTCACGCGGCGGGGGCTGACGACCGCGCCGTATTCATCCAGGCTCTCGGCTACCTCGGTAGGACCGAAGCCGTGGACGAGTTGCACCCGTATCTGCAGCATGCGAAGGCCCCGATGCGGCTCGTGACGGTCATCGCCCTGGGAAATATAGGTGCTCGCGAATCGATCGAGCACCTGCTGCCCTTGCTGAGCGATGCGGAGCCCAACGTGATGTGGGACGCGGCGGTCGCGCTTGCGAAACTCGGTGACAGGTCGGGTCGGGAGATCCTGCTGGCGTTGATGAGTCGGGAATATTACGCACAGTTTGGCGAAGTGGACGCGCAGGAGCGCGCGCGGGCCATGGTGGTTGCCATCCAGGCGGCGGCGGGCTTGGGCGATTCCGAGATGGATGCGGCCATCGCTCGACTGGCGAAGGACGACCCCAATGCCCTGGTCAGTAATGCGGCCCGCAAGGCGCTTGAGCATATTGGCGGACGCAGGACTCAATAGGGCATGGCGTCTGCACGGCAGACGTGTCTGATCGCCGTGTGCCTGTCTGTTGCTTTTTACGCGACGCGGTGACGGGCGGATCGTTCGGGAGGTCGACGGGTTCGCTCACAGGTCGCTGTCGGCGCCTGGCCGAGTACCCGACGTATGGGAGGCCCGTAACGGATTTGATCTGGAGCTCGCTGGATGTCCGAGTTTCGGCCCTGCAGGCCGGGTACGTCGATTTGTCCACACCTGGAAATGAATATATAATCTTGCTGTGGCGTCGAAGCGTTAACAAGTTCGAAACACGATTCGGAGGCGGAATGAAAACGTTAATATGGGTTCTGGCATTCGTGACGGTGGTATCGGTTGACGTGCGGGGCGTTCAAATCGGCGAACATGTCTCACAGGTCCGGCGCGAGTTGGGCGAACCGAAGGGATATCTTCGCATGGATACGTTCGAGTTGTTGTGCTACGACCGCGGCCGGGTCAAATGCCGCGATGGGCGGGTGGTCGACATGGACCTGGTCTCTCCCGAGGAACTCGCTGTTCGGCGTGATGACGAAGCGCGGCAGCGTGCCAGGCAGGCGCGAGAAGTGGAGGAGCGACGGGTGCGCATGACCGCGCGGGGCGAAGCCCTCAAGTCCGACAAATTGAGTGACCCCGCATTTCTGGCCGGTTCGGCGGCGGACCGTCTCAGGTTCTGGACGGCCTTTCGTAAGCTTTACCAGGACGTGAATGTCGACGTTGAATATGGAGAAACGCTGTTGCGATTCGAACACGATCTTGCACTTGAAGAGGAGGCCCGCGAACGCGAACGGGAGCAGGCCGCGGCGGAGCGACGCCTGGTCGAGCTTGAGCGGCGTGTGCTGGATGCCGAGGCACGCGCGCGCAACGCAGAGGACGTTGCATACGATGCGCGGCGGGATCGCGGCAATCGCTTTTACTATCCGGCATCCGTCGTGACGCCCGTCCTGCAACATGGCGCGCATAACCCCTGTCGTAATAGCCCGCGCAAGGGATCATCGATCCAGGTGAGTATTGGCGGGCAGATTGTGCACCAGCGCGGTGACCCGCATGCGGCGCAGGGAAGCAATTGCCGAACAACGGTTTTTCGGCCGGCGGCATCGAAACGCGGGATTGCCGTGATGTATACGCGCTGTGAACCGGACAAAAGCGAATCGACTCCACACGCGGCCTTCCGGGCGCGCATGCGGGCCCAGAAGGCGGCCGCGCGCAGCTCATTTCACGCGACCTACTCGAGCCGGTCCGGCGGGAGCTACGACTAGCAGGGCGTCATCTGATTGGCAGGATGCCCTCTTAGAGTCAGCACCCGGCGCTTTCCCGTGCTCTTCCTTGCGGAAGGATCGGTGTTGTGATCACGCCGTTCCTTCACGATGCTACGCAGGGCATCCCTCGTGCCCGTGACGCATTACGTGCGAAAGAACTTGCGCAGGCAGGCGTCGGATGGTGGGCGGGTACATAGCGAGACGACCACGGTTGCGACGACGCAGACGAGGAACATCACGGCTGCGGGCATGATTCCGCGGTCCGGGCCGAGCCAGTTGATCAGGTAGTGGCGGTTCTCGCCGAAACCGGAATCGCGGAACATGTATAGCCATGTTGCAGCCGTGGAAAGAATGCCGGCGTAGGCCCCGGCGCGGGTCAGGCGTTTCCAGTAGACGGCGGCGAAGATCACGGGAAACAGTGCCCCGAAGCCCGAGAAACACCAGATGCCCAGCACGAAGACACTGCGCGGCTCCGCCAGGCTGAGAAGGTAGGTGATCGCGACGACGACAATCACAAACCCGCGTCCGATCAAGATCTTCTGCCGCTCACTGAAGGTGCGCTTGCGGCCGTAGTGCAGCACGATGTCGTTAGTGAAAATATTGCTCAGGCAGAGGAATTGCGAATCCAGCGAGGACATGATGGCCGCGAGAATGCCCGCACTTAGTAGTCCTGTCGTCAAGGGGGTGGTCAACTTTTTGACCATGATCGGGAGCACGGCGTTTGCGTTGGCGAAATTGGGGGGTATCACCGGGCGGCCGCCGACCACGGCCGACGTGGCCCATGCGCCGATGAGTACGCAGGGCACCCAAACAAGCATGATGCAGATCGGGTGAGCGATGACGGAAAGCCGAAAGGTGCGGGCCGATCGCGCGGTCAGCCAGTGCTGGAAGAGATGCGGGAACATGCCGACCGAGAGCGGGATGAAGAGATAGGTCAGGAATTCCCACTTGCCGATCGCGACACGTGTGAACATCTCGGGCCGGCTTTCAATCACGGCGCGGCTGGCGCTCTCGAAGCCGCCCAGCTTGGATGCCAGTGTAAAGGATGCGACGGCTGCAACAATCATGAAGACGACTGTCTGAAAGGCGTTGGCCCAGGCTGCGCCGCGCAACCCACCGAAGAAGACGTAGCTCATCACGACAAGGCAGATGACCGCCGAGCCAAGCGCGGGTGGCACGCCGCCCTTGAAGTCGGCAAATGCTTCCGGGAAGGCACCGGCCGTTACAACATTGATGATCGTGCCGGAGGCCATCACGCCGATGAGCAGGTAGGGAATCAGCAGTCCGACGAGAATCGGAAACAGCACGATCCCAATGTTTTCCGATTCGAGGCGATCGCGAAAGAACTGGATCTGAGTCATGTATCCATTGCGTTTGCCGAACGACCATAGGCGGATACCAATGATGAAGAAGATGAGAGGATGGATGATGCCGGAGATGGAAGCCATCAGTCCGTAGACGCCGATCCCGCGCTTAAACGATTCCCCCGTGGACCCCACCAGCGCAAAAGCCGTCATCGTTGTTCCAAACAACGACATCAAGAGGAGGAAGGGGCCGATCGAGCGTTCGGCGAGGAAGAAATCGGACGAGCTGCCACGCGCCATCCGACCGGCATAGAGGCCGAGGCCGAGCAGAAGCAGCAGATAGCAAGTGATGACGATCAGTGGGGTCATGGCGTGTCGTCGTCCTCGATCTCATGCGGCCAGCAGGCGTAGCAGGCCCAGGCGCCCAGGCAGCCTGCGAGGATTGAGATCAGGGCATGGTAGGCGAGCCCAATGGGCATGAACCCGAAGAGCAGGCGGGCGTCCGTCCAGAACCAGACGTCCTGGTGAAGCACGATCAGGACCAGCGTGGCGATGTACATGATGCGGCGATTCATTGCCGGGCACTATACGGGACTCGGAACCCCCCACGCAACGGTTCTGTCTGCTATGATGTTGTGACAGGATACCTTTGGTTCCTTCGAAGCCCGGGAGACGTGAGGTACGGATGCGTTGGCGAAAATTGACAGTAAGTGCGGTGGCGGTCGTGCTGGTTCTGGCCGTCGGCGAGATCGCGATGCGGGGTTTTTTCGGCCCGGCCCTCCGGGTTCAGCTTGATGAGCGCAATTTGCTCTATCGCTATGACGCCGAATTGGGGTGGTTCCCCGTAGCAAACAGCCGGGCAAACCATACAGGTGTCCGGCAGATCGATGTGCAGCACAACAGTCGTGGATTCAGGGATCCTGAGCACGAGCCCGGCCACCGACCGGGTCTATTGATTCTCGGGGACTCGTTCGTCTGGGGCTATGACGCCGAGGTATCTGAGCGCTTCAGCGAGCTTCTGCGTGAAAGGATGAGCGGGTGGGACGTCTATAACCTCGGAATAAGTGGATACGGCACGGATCAGGAGTACCTGCTACTACAGGGTCAATTTGACCACTATCGTCCCGCCCTTGTTCTGGTTGTATATTGCCAGATGAATGACGAGGCCAACAACTCAAGTAGCGTATCGCATGGCTATCACAAGCCCTATTTTCGTCTGTCGGGGGATGGGGAACCGGTTCTTGATGGAACCCCGGTTCCGCGGTCGGCGCACTACTTTTTCGCCGAACACCGGTTGCTGACGAAGTCGTATTGGATCCGACTCGCGGTGAAACCCTATTTTAAACGGCGGTCTCCGCCCACCGTTCATATACCCAATCCAACAGCCGCCATATTTGCGGCAATGCGGCATTTCCTTGCGGCACGTGACGCCACATTGATCGTGGGCTTCGAAGGCGCCAATCGCGGGCTACAGGCCGTCCTCGAGTCTGAGGGCATTCCAGTCATTGACCTCGACACGAGCCATCGCTACTTCACCTACGGGCGTCACTGGACGCCCAGGGGGCATCGCGTCGTCGCTGACCGGATCCATGCCTTCCTGGCTGATGGCGGATTCCTGGGCCAGCCCCGGCGTCGGTGAACTTCAGGCCGTGCGGGGTGGGGCCGTGGCCAATCTTGCTCTTGCAACGACTTGACAGCGTTGACGCGACCGCGCAATTTACCCAGTCGCAGAATGGTATGGCATGAAGGATCGCGGGCATGGCAAAAGCACGTAAGAACAACGGACGCATTCACAGCTTTGATTTTCAACCGGGTGATATTCTTGCGCGCAAGTACGAGATAATCGACAAGGTTGGAAGTGGCTGGGAAGGTGAGGTCTTCAGGATCCGGGAACGCAGCACGGGGATCGAGCGCGCCGCCAAGATCTTCTTTCCGCATCGCAACCGGCGTGACAAGAGCTCCAAGTTCTACGCGCGTAAATTGCACAAGCTGCGCGATTGTCCAATCCTGATCCAGTATCATAGCCAGGAGACGATCAAGTACAATGACTACCCCGTTACGGTGCTGATTTCCGAACTCGTTGAAGGTGAGCCGCTCAGCGATTTCCTGACGCGTCATCCCGGCAAACGAATCACGCCGTTCCAGGGCGTGATCCTGCTCCACGCGCTGGCGAAGGGGATCGAGAAGATTCACCGCATCCGCGAATATCACGGCGACCTTCACTCCGGGAACATTATCATCCGCCATCATGGACTGGGCTTTGATCTGAAAATCATCGATCTGTTTCAGTGGGAGTACCCCCGGCGGGAAAACATTAACGATGATGTCGTGGACCTCATCCGCCTCTTCTACGACGCGATCGGCGGCCCCAAGCATTACGCGAAACACCCGCGTGAGATAAAGGCCATCTGTTGCGGCCTCAAGCGATCACTGATCCTTAAGAAATTCAAGACGGCCGGACAATTGCGCACGTACCTCGAGAACATGGAGTGGGAGTGAAGAGCAGGGGGTTGCTACGTTCGCGTCTCTTTGTCGATCACTACACCTCCGACGCCGAAATATTTGAAGCGCCGTCCGGGCAACTGGCGGTCTACACGGCGGCGGCGGAAGACGATGCGGCCAATGAGGATGCCGTTGGTCTGTTCCCTTGTACCGAGGAGACGACCGTGCTGGCGGTGGCGGACGGCGTTGGCGGTCAGCGTGCCGGCGAACAGGCCGCCCACATCGCGTTGATGCAGCTACGCGCGGCGCTGAATCGCATTCGTCGCGAGAGCGCGGAACCACGAGCAGCGATCCTCGATGGATTTGAACAGGCCAATCGCGCCGTGCTTGAGATGGGTATCGGCGCGGCGACGACGCTGGCGGTCGTCGAGGTTTGTGGGAAACAGATCCGTCCTTATCATGTCGGCGACTCACCAATCCTCGTGGTCGGCCAGCGTGGCCAGGTGAAGTTGCAGTCGGTTGCACATTCACCGGTCGGCTACGCGGTGGAGTCCGGGTTGGTGGACGAAGATGATGCGCTCAATCATGAGGAGCGGCACGTGGTGTCGAACTTGATCGGTGATCAGGAGATGCGCATTGAAATGGGATCAACGATGACCCTTGCGCGTTACGACACGTTGTTGATTGCAAGTGATGGACTCTGGGACAATCTGTATTTGTCGGAGATCGTGGAGAACGTTCGCAAGGGACCCATGGAACAGGTCGTCCGCGGCCTGGTGGGAACATGCCGCAGTCGCATGCATGGCGACGGCGAAGGGCAACCGTCCAAGCTCGATGACGTCAGCTTCGTGGTTTATCGGCCGGCGCGTGGTCGTCGTTCCGTGAAAAGTTGATCGGCCACAGGTTGCCGGCACCCGTTCGTTCAGAGATCCGGGTAGCGATAGATTTCACCGCGATAATTACGGAGTAGCAGGTTGCCGTTCTCCCGCCCGACGACGTACTCTGGCATGATGGGCACCTTGCCGCCGCCGCCCGGCGCATCGATCATATAGGTTGGAACGGCGTAGCCGGTCGTGAATCCGTGCAGGCTGCGGATGATCTCGAGCCCACGGTCGACCGGGGTGCGGAAATGAGAGCTGCCGGTTACGGCGTCGCATTGGTGCAGGTAGTAGGGGCGGATGCGCAGACGCACAAGGCCGTCCATCAGGGCCCGCATCGTGGCCGGGTCGTCGTTGATGCCTGCCAGCAATACTGTCTGGTTGGCAAGCGGAATGCCGGCGTTCGTCAACCGATTGACGGCCCGCGTGACCTCCGGGGTCAGTTCGCGCGGATGCGTGAAGTGGACGCTGATCCAAAGGGGGTGATAGCGCTTGAGCATGCGGGCCAGGCCAGGCGTAAAACGCTGGGGTAGAACGGCCGGGGTTTTTGTTCCAATACGGATCAGCCGCACATGTTCGATGGCGTGCAGCTGCGCGAGTAGCCATTCCAGCTTGTCGTCGGTCAGGGTTAGCGGGTCGCCGCCGGAGATCAGGACGTCTTCGATTTCAGGATGTGATCGTATGTAGTCCAGCGCCGTCTCCCATTGCGGGATCGCCGCCGGAATTTCACCGCTGCCGACAATCCGTGAGCGGGTACAGTAGCGGCAGTACGTCGCGCAATGATCGCTCACCAGGAAGAGCGCCTTGGCGGGATAGGTGTGCACAATCCCGTGGACCGGCGAATGTGCCTCCTCGCCGAGCGGGTCATCGTGTTCGCCGGGGGCTCGGGAATACTCCCGCATCGAGGGAATCATCGTGCGACGGAGCGGTTCATGGGGATCCGATGTTGCAAGTAGGCTCGCGTAGTAGGGCGTGATGGCGAGCGGCAGTGACCCGTTGCGCTGTCTGATCGCTTGGCGCTCGTCTTCGCTAAGCTCGAAGGCCGCCTCGAGTTGATCGAGACTGCGGTAGCGATTGCGAAGCTGCCATTGCCAGTCGCCCCAATCTCGCCGGGAGCTCGTGGGGAAATGTTGCTTACGGAATAAATCGGAACGTGTGGACATGCGAGTGGTTGTTTCAGCGGTCAATGTCGTCGTCTTGTGCGGCACGATACGGCAGCCATCGCCGACAGGCCAGACTTCTGTCGCGGCATCTCATTCTTGCTTCATCCGCGGACGGGGATAGAATACCTTCAGAAATGAAGCTCACGTATCCAGCGCGCTATTGGCACCCGGATGAGACATCGGGCCGGGAGAAGCGAATTGTATGCACCTGTTGCCCGCGCGAATGCGCACTACGCGAGGGGCAACGCGGATTCTGTTTCACGCGCATGAATCGCGGCGGCCAGTTGGACCTGACGGGGTATGGTCGTGTGATCGGGCTATGCGCGGACCCGATCGAGAAGAAACCGCTGAACCATTTTTATCCCGGCACGGGCGTTCTTTCGTTTGGAACCGCGGGCTGTAACCTGGGCTGCAAGTTCTGTCAGAACTGGAGCATGTCCAAGGCGCAGGACTACGATCGTGCCGCGGCCTACGTTCCGCCCGAGCAGATTCCGAAATTGGCCATCGAGGCCGGCTGCGATTCGGTCGCGTTTACATACAACGATCCGACCATATTCGTGGAGTACGCGATCGATGTGGCGCAGGCCTGCCGTGCAGCGGGCATCCATACGGTGGCCGTCACGGCCGGATTCATTAACCCGGCTGCGCGCAAGGATCTCTTTGCGCATATCGACGCGGCTAACATTGATCTCAAGGCCTTTAGCGAGGTGTTCTACAAGCGGATCTGCCTGGGTGGCGGATTGCGCGAGGTGCTCGATACGCTTGAGTATCTTCGGCAACAGGCCTCCACCTGGTTCGAGGTAACGACCTTGCTGATACCGGATGAAAACGATTCGGACTCTGAGATTCAAGCGGAGTGCGATTGGCTGCTGACGCACCTTGGCGATTCGGTGCCGGTGCACTTCACCGCCTTCCATCCCGACTGGAAGATGCGGGATAAGATGCCGACGCCGCATGATACCTTGCGCCGTGCGCGCGCGATCGCGCTCCGGGCCGGTCTCAAGTTTGTATACGTCGGCAATGTTCACGATAGCGGAAGCAGCAGCACGTATTGCTCCGGTTGTGGCGCGTTGTTGATCGAGCGGGATTGGTATCAGCTCGGGACCTATACGCTGCGCGAGAACCGATGCGATGCCTGCGGGACCGAGATCCCCGGCGTATTTTCACAGAGCGGAATGGGTGCGTTCGGCGCGCAACGGTTCGGCGTCTCGACCTGATTTCCAGGTGCGCTTTGGCTTGCTCTGACTTCTGAATCGCAGCATACTCCGACTCTTGCCCGCCGTTCCGACGGCCAATGGCGACCGCTGGTCATAGGACGAACCATGCGCCTCTCCTCAGGCAGGATCTTCCGAATCATACGTGGGACGAGGAATGGATGTAATGATGGCAAACGAGACAGACCGGGAAAAAGCATTTGAGGCGGCAATCCGCGCCGTGCGGGCGGCCTGTGCCGTCACATCGAGGGTTCAGGAAGACTTTGCTGATGATCATCGCGTGCTTAAGGCCGATCAAAGTCCCGTCACAACGGCGGACTACGCGGCGCAGGTCGTTATCTGCTCTGTTTTGGCCGAGGCCTTTCCGGATCTGCCCATGATCAGCGAGGAAAGCGCGGACGAACTCGCTGCGCTCGAAGACGACACGTTGCGCGATCTTGTGCTCGAGTATGCGCAGACTGCCATTCCCGGACTGACAGGAGACCAGGTGTATGCCTTCCTGGATCACGATGACGGAATCGGCGCGTCGCGTTCGTGGATTCTCGATCCGGTTGACGGGACGAAGGGATTCATTCGCGGCGATCAATACGCAATCGCGCTGGCGTTGTACGAGGAGGGGCAGATCGAAATGGGCATTCTGGGCTGTCCGCGGTACGCGACTGGCGCGAGGAGCGAAGGCCTGATCATTGCGGCGCGGCGTGGAGCAGGCACGGTGTGCATGAATGTGGACGAGGACCGTCCGCGTGCCGTGAAGGTTCAGGACACCACGACCGCTGCGGCTTCGATTGTTGCGCGCAGCGTCGAGTCCGCGCATTCGAGCTTTGGAATCACTGACCAGCTCAAGTCCGAGTTAAATATTGTGGCAACGGATGTTTACATGGACGGACAGGGGAAATACGGCGCGGTAGCCGTCGGCGATGCGACCATGTATCTTCGGATTCCACGGCCGGGCGCGACACGTAAAGAAAATATATGGGATCACGCCGCCGGCGTGATTGTGGTCGAGGAGGCCGGCGGTCGCGTGACGGATATCTTGGGCGAGACGATAGCCTTTTCGCATGGGGCGAAGCTGGAGCGGAACACCGGCATCCTGGCGACCAACGGGGCGATACACGACGAGGTGCTGTCGGAGCTTAAGCGACTCTACGCCGCCGCCTCAGAATGATGCGACTGGCTGTCAGGCTTTTCGTGGCCTGTTCGACGGTGCGGTCAAATTAAGGAGATTCTTCTCCGCCTTCCATTAACGGGCTTGCCAGCCGCGAACTTGGAAGCGAAATTGTGGGGAGTTTGGAGCAATTCGGGCTGTTTAAATAGGGATAAATATAACCTATTTCCCGATTGTCAGGCCTATTTTCACCTGCTACTCTCATATTGAGAGTCCTATTCGCTGACTCCACGGAGACGTCAATGGTCAGAATCACTAGAGATATGGAATACGCGCTGATCGCCCTGCAATACCTGCAGTCCGAATACCCGGGCAAATTAACGTCTGTGAGGCGTATTTGCGATGCCCACGACCTGCCGTTTGATGCCACGTCGCACGTGTTACAGCGGCTGAAGCAAGCCGGCGTGGTTCGCTCGCAACAGGGGGTGAACGGCGGGTACCAAATTGTCAAAGATCTGGCGCTGGTATCCTATTATGACCTGCTCGAGGTGGTCGGAGACCAGATAAAGATAGCATCTTGCCTGGCCGAAAACTGCACCTGCCATCTCGTGAAGTCATGCAATATTATTTCACCGATCATTAGCCTGAACGATCGTCTGGCCGAGTTCTACCGTGGGATCATGATAAAGGAATTGCTTGATGTTCGCTCGGCCGAAGAGGATCTGATCCGGGATCGGTTCGCCGTTGTGTCCGCCGACCGGGACGATGTACCGGCTGCGAAGGAGCACAGGTAATATGCCGACGGGCGTAGAGAGTGAAAGCAAGCTTGCGCAGGGCTATCGGTTCGGGTTTGTGTCGGACATCGAGACTGAAACGGTTCCCAAGGGACTGAATGAGGGGATTGTGCGGTTCATTTCTGAGAAGAAGAAAGAACCGCAGTGGCTACTCGACTACAGACTGAAGGCGCTCAAGCATTTTCTAACCCTGGATCCACCGGCCTGGGCGCATGTTGACTATCCACCGGTCGACTTCCAGGACATTCGCTACTACGCCGCGCCAAAATCGCAGGCCGATGGTCCGAAAAGCCTCGCGGATGTCGATGAGGAGTTGCTGGATACCTTCGATCGCCTCGGTATTCCGCTCGGCGAGCGCGAGCGGTTGGCCGGCGTCGCGGTCGATGCGGTCTTCGATAGTGTGTCCGTGGCGACCACGCACAAGGAAATGCTGGGCGAGCAGGGAATCATTTTCTGCTCGTTTTCCGAGGCCGTGCAGGAACATCCGGACCTCGTGCGGGAGAACCTGGGCTCTGTGGTGCCGCACACGGACAACTTCTACGCAGCGCTGAACGCAGCCGTGTTTACGGACGGGTCGTTTTGCTACATCCCGCGTGACGTGCACTGCCCGGTGGATTTATCCACGTATTTCCGCATCAATGCAGCGGAGACCGGTCAGTTTGAACGTACCTTGATCATTGCTGAAGCCGGAAGCCGGGTTTCCTACCTCGAAGGCTGTACGGCACCGATGCGGGATGAGAATCAACTGCATGCGGCCGTTGTCGAATTGCTCGCCAAGGACGACGCCGAGATCAAGTACTCCACCGTGCAGAACTGGTACGGCGGGGACGAGCAGGGCCGTGGTGGTATCTATAATTTCGTAACCAAGCGGGGGAAATGCGCCGGAAAGCGGTCGAAGATCTCGTGGACCCAGGTCGAGGCTGGCTCGGCCATCACCTGGAAGTACCCCAGCTGCATTCTTCAGGGGGATGATTCGGTGGGTGAATTCTATTCGGTGGCGCTGACAAACAACAGGATGCAGGCCGACACGGGTACAAAAATGATTCATATCGGACGCAACACCCGCAGCAGGATCGTCTCCAAGGGGATTTCCGCTGATGAATCGGCGAACAGCTATCGCGGGTTGGTAAAGGTTTTGCCGGGAGCAACCAACGCGCGCAATCACTCGCAATGCGACTCGATGCTCGTCGGGAACAATTGCAGTGCGAACACCTTTCCGTATCTCGAGATCGCGAATAATACGGCCCACGTTGAGCATGAAGCCACGACCTCCCGCATTAGTGCTGACCAGATGTTCTACCTGCAGTCGCGCGGACTCGATGCCGAGGCCGCCGTCTCATTGCTGGTGAACGGATTTTGCAAAGAGGTGTTTAAGGAGTTGCCGCTCGAATTTTCGGTCGAAGCGGTGAAGCTGCTTGAGATGAAGTTGGAAGGCAGCGTCGGTTGATTCGGCGCAGAAGGAGTCGACATGTTACAGATTAAGGATTTGGAAGCGCGCGTTGTCGATGGCGCTCCAATTCTCAAAGGTATTTCGCTGACCATTAAGGCGGGTGAGGTCCATGCAATCATGGGGCCGAACGGCTCGGGCAAGAGCACGCTTTCAAAGATTGTTGCCGGTCATCCCGACTACGAGGTGACGAGCGGAACGATCGAATACGAGTTCAATCGCAAGCCGAAGGATCTGTTGACGATGGCGCCGGAGGACCGGGCGCGCGAAGGCGTTTTTATGGCCTTTCAATACCCGGTCGAGATTCCGGGGGTTAGCAATTCCGTGTTTCTGCGGGCGGCGTTCAATGAAATTTGTCGTTACCAGGGCGTCGAGGAAATGGATCCGATCGACTTCGACACGTTTTTGAAGGAGAAGATGAAACTGCTCGAGATGGATCCTGCGTTCGTCGATCGCTACGTCAATGTCGACTTTTCCGGCGGAGAGAAAAAGCGCAACGAGATCCTTCAGATGGCGATCATGTCCCCACGCCTGTCGTTCCTCGACGAGACGGACTCGGGCCTCGACGTAGATTCCATGCGGATCGTGGCGGACGGCGTCAACAAGTTGCGTTCGGAGCACAACGCGATCGTCCTGATTACGCACTACCAGCGTCTGCTCAACTACATCAAACCGGATGTCGTGCACGTGATCTGCGACGGGCGAATCGTCCGCAGTGCCGGTCCGGAACTAGCGCTCGAGGTTGAAGAGCGTGGATACGACTGGCTCGCTGCCTAAACCGCGGGGTGGCCGCGCGAGTGGCCGGCGGGTCCTTTGTCATGAATGTTTCTTCTGTATACGAGGCCGTGACCGCACGTCGAAACGGCGCGGCTCCGGATTGGTGGCGCAGGTTGCGTGCCGAGGGGCTTGAGCGCTTCGAGTATCTTGGGTTGCCAACGGTACGTGATGAGGAGTGGAAGTATACGAACGTTCGCACGATCGCCGATACCGAATTTGGACTGTGCGGAAGTGTTGGTGAAGCTGACCTTAACGTCTTCGCGACGCAACGTACGCAGGGCATCGCGGAGCTTGTCTTTGTCGACGGGCTATATTCTGCCGAGGCGAGTCGCCTGGATACGTTGCCGGAAGGGATTCGGGTTGACCGGTTCGAAGACGCGCTTGATCGCGATCCGGACCGTCTGCAGGCTTGCCTGACCCGCGCAGCCGTTTCGGATGCGGATGCCTTTACTTCTCTAAACATCGCACTGCTTGATAACGGCGTGCTGATTCGGGCGGATGCGGACGCGACCTGCACCACGCCGATTCAACTGACCTTCATCACGACCGCCGCGGCGGAACACGCGTTAATGTCGCCGCGTGTACTGATCGATGCGGGGATCAACAGCCGCCTGGCAGTGGTCGAGAGTCATGTCTCGCAGACCGATGCTTCCTACATGACCAACCATTTGACGGATATCTTAATCGGACGTGGCGGTCAGGTGGAATACTGCCTGCTACAGTCGCAGGGCTCCGCCGCGGTGCATGTGGGCACAACGCGTGTCTGGCAGGAGGCCGACTCACGGCTTGAAGCTTTTGCGCTCGAGACCGGCGCAGCGCTGGGTCGGCAGAACCTTGTCATTCAGATCGAAGGCGCGGGCGCGCATGCGTCGCTCGACGGAATCTACCTGCTGCACGAGGGGCAGCATCTCGATAACCACACCTCCGTGGTGCATCACCAGCCGAGTTGTACCAGTGATCAACTGTATAAAGGCATACTCAACGGGGCATCACGCGCGGTATTCAACGGCAAGATTTTCGTGGAGCGGGACGCCCAGATGACCAACGCGTACCAGCTCAATCGCAACTTATTGCTTCACCCGAAAGCGAAGGTAGATACGAAGCCACAGCTTGAGATCTATGCGGATGACGTGCGGTGCACCCACGGGGCGACGATTGGACAACTCGACGACGAAGAGATCTTTTATCTCCGCAGTCGCGGAATCGAGGAGACATCCGCGATCACAATGCTGGCACGTGGCTTTGCAGCCGAAGTTCTCGGCCGCGTATCCGGCGAGGAAACCGTCAAGATGCTGAAGGGTTGCCTTGATGGATACTTTTTCGAATATGCGCGTCGCGGGGACGCTTGACGGGAATGGAGGGGTGTTTTGGGGCTCCGGGACGATTTGAATGAGTACGACGATAGAACAAATGAATCGGGTTAGCTTCGACGCCGATCGAATCCGTGCCGATTTTCCGGCCGCGACACGGACCGTTCACGATGGCCGGCGCCTGGTGTATTTGGACAACGCCGCGACGACACTCAAGCCGCGTGTCGTGGTGGACGCCCTGGCGGAACATATGCTGTTGGGTGCCTCAAACGTTCATCGCGGATTGCACTATCTTAGTGAGCGCGCAACGGAAGCCTACGAGGCGGCGCGCGACAGCGTCTGCGACTTCATTCATGCGGCGGCGCGCGAAGAAATTGTCTTTACGAACGGAACAACCGCCGCGATCAACCTGGTTGCGCATTCGTTCGGATCCCTGCTCGGCGAAGGCGATGAGATCGTTGTTTCGCAGATGGAGCACCATTCCAACATCGTGCCGTGGCAGCTCCTATGTGAACGGCGCGGGTGTGTTTTGCGCGTGGCGCCGATCGACAAGAACGGAGAACTGATCCTGGATGCCTACCGCGACATGCTGAGCGATCGCACGCGTCTGGTCTCGATGGTCTACGTCTCGAACTCGTTGGGAACCGTGAACCCGATCGAAGAGATTATCGCCGGCGCGCATGCCGTCGGAGCAAAGGTTCTGGTCGACGCCGCGCAGGCGGTTGCGACGAGGGCGATTGATGTGCAGGCATTGGATTGTGATTTTCTGGCGTTCTCGGCGCATAAACTCTTTGGGCCGACGGGCGTCGGCGTGCTCTACGGTAAGCAGGTGCATCTCGAAGCGATGCCGCCGTTTTTGGGCGGTGGTGACATGATCGCATCGGTGCGCTTTGAGAAAACGGAGTACAATCGGCTGCCGTACAAATTCGAGGCGGGAACCGGTAATATTGGCGGCGTGATTGCTCTTAAGCCGGCGATCGATTACGTGAGCGCGATCGGCTTTGACGCCATTCAGGCCCACGAGCAGGATTTGCTCACCTACGCCACGGACGTACTGCGGGGTCATGAGGGTCTGCGCCTGATCGGCACGGCGCGCGAAAAGGCCGCGATTGTATCATTCCTTGTGGGGGAGGTGCATGCGCACGATGTTGGCTCGATCCTGGACCAGGAGGGAGTCGCGATTCGGGCCGGTCATCATTGCACCCAGCCGGTCATGGAGTTTTTCGAAGTTCCGGCTACGGCGCGCGCTTCGTTTTCGATCTATAATACGCGCGAAGACGTAGATGCGTTGTCCTTGGCCGTGCGCAAGGTGGAGGAACTGTTTGAATGAGCGCCCTCGACGAGTTGTACCAGCAGGTGATCATCGAGCACAATCGTAAGCCGCGGAATTTTCGTGTGATCGAGAATGCGACGTACGTCGCCGAAGGCTTCAATCCTATCTGTGGCGATCATTTTCATATCTACATCGTCGTGGGTGACGATGGCTGCATTGAGGACGTTGCGTTTGACGGAAAGGGTTGTGCGATTTCGAAGGCGTCGGCATCCATGATGACTCAGGCGCTGATCGGAAAGTCGGAGATCGAAGCGCGACAACTCTTCGCGGAGTTCAATTCCCTGGCGAAGGGCGACCTCGATCCCGATAAGGATGATAATACGCTGGGCAAGTTGGCTGTGTTTAGCGGGATCTGGAAGTTTCCAGCCCGTGTAAAATGCGCTGTGCTCGCCTGGCATACCGCCACCAGCGCATTGGACGAGGTCGACATTGTGTCGACCGAGTAGAGAAGACTGCTCGCGTCGCGAGCTACTTCTTGCTCGAGCCTTCCTTCTTGCCTGTGGCCGGCTTGTGGAGATAGGCGTCGTGAAATTCCGTCAACAGGCCGCGAAGTTTCCTCACGTGCGAGACCTCCGTTGTCTGCTTGGCTTTCATCGAATGCACTAACATCTGGTGGAGAAACGAGAGCTTGTTGAGGTAGGCCTCTTTTTCGGCACCGTTGGCCGGCTTGATGCGTTGCTGCAGGAAGTAGGAGGTCACGATGTCGGCGATATGATCCGCATGTTTTTCCTTGTTCTGAACCCAGCGCGCGATCTGGTTCTGGTTTTTCGTCGGATCAGTCGAAAGTTCCTCGATCTTCGTCATCGATTTTTCGATCGTTCGCAGATCTTCCTCGATGGCGGCGAATCGTGCTTCATCTCCGTAGATACCACAGGGAATTTGGCAATGGGCGAGGGCGTAGCCGGTGCCGAGGACGGCCGTGGCGGCGGCAATTGAAAGTAGACGGTGTACGTTTTTCATGGTCGTTATTCCTTTGGGTCTCGTTTGGGTTGCGTAATGCGGGCGTCCCGCCGGTCAGACAGGGATCGGTTCCGTCGCATCGGATTTTGTCACACAGCGACTCACCTTCTGCACGCTGATGCATCCGGTCGGGCAGACCTCGAGGCAGGCATTGCAGCGGATGCAGTCGTTCTGATTGATGAAATACTCGTCGTTGTAGCTGTCGGTGCCCTTGTTGTTGCCGAACTCTACGATGCGTCCGTCAGGGTCCAACTCCAGCGACGGGGTGCGTACGATGCAATCCGGGCGAGGTTTGACTACGATGCATTGGTCGCACTGAATGCAGCGGGAATTATCAATCTCATATTTATAATAGCAAAGATAACACCGCGCGGATTCCTCCTTCGCCGCGGACTCCTCGTAGCCCTGTTCGACCTCATTTGTGAGGTCTCGTGCTTCGAGCGGCAGGGTGGGCATATCGTGCAAATCGACAAGGTCCATTTCGCGCGTACGGGGAAACTCGCGGCCGTCCTCGACATAGGCGACTTCCTGCATACGACGATTGCCCATCAGGTAGGTGTCGACGTCGAGCGCACACTGTTTCCCATGCGCAATCGCTTCGATGAGCGTGGCGGCCCCCGTTGAGAAATCGCCGGCCGCGAAGATCTGCTCCAGGGCGGTCTTCTGTCCGGGACTGCTCAGTAGCCATTCGTCGTCGCCGACGAGCTTGCGATAGAGATCCTTGTCGATGAAATCGGTTTTGGGGAATTGGCCCGTGGCAAGCAGGATGATGTCGGCGGGCACATCGAACTCGCTTCCTTCGATTTCGATCGGCCGGCGCCGGCCACTCTCATCCGGTTCGCCGAGTTCGGTCTTGATAAAGCGCATGGCCTTGATGTGTCCATTCTCGCCGATGTACTCTTTAGGCGAGACCATGAAATCCATCGGAATGCCTTCGACTTCGAGTTCTTCCAACTCGCCGGGTGTGATCAGCATCTCGTTGACCGAACGCCGATAGCAAACACGAATCTGCTTGGCGCCGAGCCGGTAGGCCGTGCGCGAACAGTCCATGGCGGTGAAGCCACCGCCGATCACAAGCAGGTTGTCACCGACGGGTGCTTTGTCGTTTTCGTTTGCTTCAAGCAGCCACGGGATTCCGTGGTAAATGCCTTCTAGGTCGGCACCGGGTAGCCGAAGGTAATTCTCTCGCAACGTGCCGCAGGCCATCACCACTGCGTCCTGCGTATCGAGGAGTTCGCGCATCGTGATATCAATGCCGATGCTCGTGTTGCAAATGATTTCCAC
Source organism: uncultured Verrucomicrobiota bacterium (assembly GCA_913047795.1). Lineage (GTDB taxonomy): Bacteria > Verrucomicrobiota > Kiritimatiellia > CAJWTS01 > CAJWTS01 > CAJWTS01. Next base: position 37,793 of record CAJWTS010000011.1, read on the forward strand.
GCCCTGGCGACGCACCTGGTCGATCTCGCGATCGATGTGCTCGCGCGGGAGCCGAAATTCGGGGATGCCCTGGTTCATCATGCCGCCGGGCTTGTTGTGTTTCTCGTAGACGGTGGGGGTGTGGCCCATCATGGAAAGGTTGCGCGCGCAGGCCAGGCCCGCGGGGCCGGCGCCGATGATGGCGATCTTCTTCCCGGTTTCGGGGTACAGACGGTCGAATACGACGATATCTTCGGACTTCAGATCGGAGGCGGCACGTTTGGAGAAGCATATCGCCAACGAGTCGCCGAGGCCGTCCCAACCGTGGCGGCAGGTTTCTTCGCAGGGCCGGGAGCAGACACGTCCAAGTACAGCCGGGAAAACGTTGTCACGCAGGTTGATCCGGTACGCTTCGTCGAACTCTCCGCGATAGATCGCGCCGAGGTATCCCGGAATATCCGTGTGGGCGGGACAGCTTTCCTGGCAGGGAATATTTTTGGCGACCCAGTCAAGGTCTCGCGGATCGCTCGCGATTCCCTCGGGTTGAGTTAAGGCACGTTCAAGCATAAGTAATCATATCTAGCAACTCTGCCCTATGCTTTCAACCCCTTTCGGTCCGATTGGGTCCGTCGTTCGATCCCGTGTCGGGCATTTTCCTGTTCCGCGCGGCTCGGGGAGACAGCTCGCGTGACCGCTCCCGCACGTCAACCGCCTCCGAACGGATCAGGATGCGGAATCAGCGACCTCGGACTCCCGGTAGAACGGCTGAGTCCATGCGAATTTTTCGCCGCGGCCCCAGCACTCGAATCTGACAAACGAGCGATCCTCAGGGAAGTCGATTTACATGGAATTTTCATCGACCTGGCCAATTCGAGTGGAAAAGTCCGATCCGACGTTCTCCTGGATTGAGCAGGTATCGTCGCTGCGTGTTGTGTGCGTATGCAGGTTTCCGCGCAACGAGGCCCCGCCGTTTAGGTCTTCATAAGGATGAATGATTTTCAACTGTAACCTCCTCGTGTTGAACGTGGTTAATGCGACGGGATCCGTCGCGCGCGGGGTTTCTACCTGATTCTCTGAAAGAGTAATAGACGTAGCAGCGCGGGGAACCGGGCTAACGCCCGGGCCGGTGGAAGTGGTCGCTGCGGCCAAGGAACAGTTCCGCCGCTTCCATGAGGGTTTCGCTCATGGTGGGGTGGGGATGGATGGTCAGGGCAAGATCCTCGGCCGTGGCACTCATCTCAATCGCCAGTGCGCCCTCGGCAATGAGTTCGCCCGCTCCGCTACCGACGAGTCCGACGCCGAGCAATCGCTTGCTATCGGGTTCGAATAGCAGCTTTGTCAGGCCCTCGCTGCGGTCCATGGCGATCGCGCGTCCGGAAGCGGCCCAGGGGAACGTGACCGCTTTGTAGGCGGCCCCCGAGGCCTTGGCTTCGGACTCGGTCAGGCCGCACCAGGCTATTTCGGGATTGGTAAAGACCACGGCCGGGATTGCGCGCGGGTCCCAGCGGACCTTCTCGCCGGCAATGACCTCAGCCGCCACGTGCGCTTCGTGGCTGCCCTTGTGCGCCAGCATGGGATTACCCGCAACGTCGCCCACGGCGTAGACGTTCGGTTCCGCCGTACGGCGCTGGTCGTCCGTGGCGATAAACCCGTTCTCGTCGAGTGCGACCGACGTGTTCTCAAGGCCGAGTCCCTCGGTATTCGGTTGGCGTCCGACCGAGACCAGGATCTTGTCGAAGACCTGCTCCTCGTCGGGTGCCTGCTTGCCTTCCATCCGCACCGTGACGCCGGCATCGGACTCGCTCATTTCGGCGACGCTGGTCTCCAGCAATATCCCTTCGAGCCGGTCGCTCAGGCGTTTGGCGAGGACCGTCACCAAATCGGGATCCGCACCGGTCAACAGGGCGGGCAACATCTCGACAACCGTGACGCGGCTACCGAGCGCGGCGTAGACCGTGGCAAGTTCGAGGCCGATATAACCTCCTCCGATCACAAGCAGGGTGGGCGGTATGCTTTCCAGTGCGAGGGCCTGGGTGGAATCCATCACGCGTGAGGAGTTCGGCAGGAGGGCAGGAATAACGCTCGGCCGCGAACCGGTTGCAATTATCGCGCTGTCAAAGGCGAGCGACTGGTCGGCGCCGTCCAGGCGGGTAATGTTAAGCGTGTGGGCGTCGATAAAGGTGGCCGTGCCCTGTATGTATTCAATCTTGCGGCTCTTCGCCAGGCCGCCCAGGCCGCCCGTTAGGCGGGTGATGACGCCGTCCTTCCACGCACGAAGTTTCTCGACGTCGATCGTCGGGTCGGAAAATCCGATTCCCCAATCGGATGCGGATCGTGCTTCTTCAACCAATTTTGCCACATGCAGGAGCGCCTTGGAGGGGATGCAGCCGCGATAGAGACAGACTCCGCCGGGGTTGGTCTCGGCGTCGACCAGCGTCACCTTCAGTCCGATGTCGGCCGCGCGGAAGGCGGCAGCATAGCCGGCCGGACCGGCGCCGATGACGGCGAGATGTTTGGGTTCACTCATGCGTTGCCTGATGGAATGGGAGCGGCCCTGTTGTTCAGCTGTCCAGCGCCAGTAGCATGGGGTTCTGCATCGCCTCGTCGATGAATCGCGTGAATCGCGCTCCGTCGGCGCCATCAATGACGCGGTGATCGTAGGATAGTGCGAGCGGCATGAAGAGGCGTGGCACGAACGTTCCGTTTTCGTAGACGGGTTCGTGCGCGCCGCGTGCGACGCCGAGGATCGCGACTTCGGGCCAATTGATGATCGGGGTAAAAGCTGTTCCGCCAATGCCGCCCAGGTTAGAGATCGTAAAGGTCCCGCCCTGCATATCGTCCAGTTTCAATTTTCGATCGCGGGCCTTTGCCGAAATCTGAGTCAGTTCGATCGAGATTTCGGTGATGCTCTTCTTGTCGACATCACGCAGGACCGGGACCAGGAGACCGTTCTCCGTGTCGACCGCCACGCCGATGCTGATGTAGTCCTTTAGCACGATCTGTTTGTTGGCGAAATCGACGCTGGAATTGAATTGCGGAAATTCACGGAGGGCAGCCGCGACGACCTTGACGAGGATGGCCGTCAGGGTGAGTTTGCCGCCGTCCTCTTCGACGCGCTTCTTGTATTGTTGGCGGAAGGCTTCGACCGACGTGACATCGGCTTTGTCGAACTGTGTGACGTGCGGAATGACTGACGCATTGTGGGTCATGGCTTCGGCCGTAACGCGTCGGATATTGTTCATGGGTTGCGTCTCGACAATGCCCCATTTGGAAAAATCAGGGAGCGGTTTCGCGAGCGGGTTCTGTTGGGTGGGAACAACGGTCGCGCGCGATTGGAGAAGTTGCTTGGAGTGGCGTTTGACGTCGTCGGCCGACAGACGCCCGCGGGGCCCGGTGCCGGCAACCGCCGCGATATCGACTCCGATCTCGAAAGCCAGGCGTCGCACGGCGGGCGAGGCGGGTACGCGGGCGCCGGGTGGCTGTCGCTGTGGCTGTGGCTGTGGCTGTGGCTGTGGCGGGTCCGCGGCTGGTTCAGCGGCGGGAGTTTTCGCTTCATCGTTTACGGGTGGTGCGTCGGCCTGCGGTTCACTGTCGGCGGGCACATCGGCCGTGATACCGGTTCCGTCGTCGTCCAGCACGAGGAGGACCTGGCCGACGCTCACGGTATCGCCTTCGCTGACGAGGACATCCTTGATCGTTCCGGCGACATCGGACGGGACTTCGACGGTCGCCTTGTCGGTCTCGATCTCGACCACGGAGTCGTCGACCGCAATCGTATCGCCGGGCGCAACGAGCACGCCGACCACCATGCCTTCTTCGATATTCTCGCCCAGCTCGGGAAGTTTCATTTCAGTGGCCATCTTGAATGCCTCCTAGGCGCGCATAGGATTCGGTTTTTCGGGATCGATGTCCAGTTTGCGAATGGCATCGGACAGGATCGATTGCTCGACTTTGCCGTCTTCGTGCAACGCCGTCAGGGTGGCGAGAACAACGAAGCGCGCGTCTACTTCGAAGTATTCACGTAACGCTTCTCGCGTGTCGCTGCGCCCATAACCGTCGGTGCCAAGCGCGTAGAATCGCCCCGGAATCCATTTTGCGATCTTATCGGAGAGCACCTTCATGTAATCGGATGCGGCGATAAAGACGCCGGACTCGTTTGCGAGTAACTCGCCCAGGTAGGGGCGTCGCGGTTCGCTAGCGGGATGCAGCATGTTCCATCGATCGCAATCGAGCGCGTCCCGGCGCAGCTCGTTGTAGCTTGTGACGCTCCAGACATCGGCCGCGACCCCGTACGTTTCCAGTATGCCCTGCGCGTCGAGCACGCATTGCATGATGGCGCCGCTGCCGAGTAGATGTGCCCGGTGTTTACCCTCGGCGTTTTCGGCCGCCTTGAAGCGGTACATGCCGCGCAGCACACCTTCGCGACAGTCGCCGGGCATCGCGGGCATGTGAATCTTCTCGTTGCCAAGTGTCAGGTAGTAGATGATGTTTTCCTGTTCTTTATACATGCGCCGGATGCCGTCGCGAATAATCAACGCGACCTCGTAGGCAAAGGAGGGGTCGTAGCTGACGACGTTTGACATGACGCTGCTGAGCACGTGACTATGCCCGTCCTGGTGCTGTAGCCCTTCGCCGTTCAGCGTCGTTCGGCCGGAGGTCGCACCGAGCAGAAAGCCGCGGCACATCATGTCGCCGGCGGCCCACATCAGGTCGCCGGTCCGCTGGTAGCCGAACATGGAGTAGTAGATGTAGAAGGGGATCATCGGAATCCCGAGTTCCGCGTACGATGATCCGGCCGCGATGAAGGATGACATGGCGCCCGCTTCATTGATGCCTTCTTCGAGAATCTGCCCCGTTGTCGATTCCTTGTAGTAGCTCAAAGTGTCGGAATCGACGGGTTCATAGAGTTGGCCGACCGAGGAATATATTCCTATCTGACGGAAGAGCGCGTCCAGTCCGAACGTACGTGCCTCGTCCGGAATGATGGGTACGATATACTTTGCGATCGGCTTGTATTTCAGCAAACGGCGCAGGATGTCGGCATAGACCTGTGTGGTTGCGATGTCGCGCTTACCGGAGCTCTCAAAGAGGTTCGAAAAAAGTTCCTCGGGCGGCGTCGAAAGTGATTCGCATTCGACGTGGCGTGACGGCATGCTGCCGCCGAGGCTCTTGCGGCGGTCGTGGAGATACACCATTTCCGGGCTTTCGGCGGCCGGCAGGTAGAACGGACAGGAACGTAAATCTTGGTCCGAGATGGGAATGCCGAATCGTGTGCGAAACTCGCGCAGCTCGTCTTCGTTCAGCTTCTTCTGTTGATGCGTAATGTTCTTGCCTTCGCCGCTCTCTCCCAGTCCGTAGCCCTTGACGGTCTTGGCCAGGATGACGGTCGGGCTGCCGCTGTGCTCGACCGCATGTTTGTAGGCGGCATAGACCTTGACCGGGTCATGACCGCCCCAGGAAAGCCGGTTCAATACGTCGTCGGTCAGATGCTCGACCATTTTGAGGAGGCGCGGATCCTTGCCGAAGAAGTGTTCGCGAATATACGCACCGTCTTCGACGATATATTTCTGATATTCACCGTCGACGCATTCCTCCATACGGGCTTGCAGCAGGCCGTCTTCATCGGCGGCAAGAAGGGAATCCCAATCGCTGCTCCAGATGACCTTGATTACGTTCCAGCCGGCACCGCGGAAGATGCCTTCGAGTTCCTGGATAATCTTGCCGTTTCCACGCACGGGTCCGTCGAGACGTTGCAGGTTGCAGTTCACGACCCAGATCAGGTTGTCGAGTTTCTCACGACTGGCCAGCCCGATCGCGCCGAGCGCTTCGGGCTCATCCGATTCGCCGTCGCCAATGAAGGCCCAGACTTTGCCGCCGTTGTCCGCCTTCAGGTCCCGGTTCTCGAGGTAGCGTAGAAAGCGCGCCTGGTAGATGCTCATGATCGGCGCGAGGCCCATCGACACCGTGGGGAAACTCCAGAAGTCCGGCATGATGCGCGGGTGCGGATAGGAGGTCAGTCCGCCGTCGGACTCCAGGTCGCGACGAAAGTTCTCGAGCAGCTTCGTTTCGAGTCGCCCTTCGAGGTAGGCGCGCGCGTAGATTCCCGGCGAGGCATGCCCCTGAAAGTAGATCGAGTCGCCGCCGTAGTCATCCGTGCGGGCGCGGAAGAAGTGATTGAAGCCGATTTCGTAAAGAGTGGCGCTCGACGCGAAGGTCGAGATGTGACCACCGAGGCTTGAATCCGTGTGATTGGCCCGCACGACCATCGCCATAGCGTTCCAGCGGATGATGCTCTTGATTCGCCGCTCGATCTCGCGGTCACCGGGAAAGGCCGGCTGCGTTTCTGGATCGATGGTGTTGGTATACGGTGTATTCGCCGTGAAGGGAAAGCGGACGCCGGAGTTGTAGGCGTGGACCTGCAGATTCTTTAGCAATTCCTGCGCCCGCTCCGGACCGTCATGCTCCAGAACGTAGTCCAGGGAGTCAATCCACTCCCGGGTCTCGATGTCGTCGTGTGTTAATTTATCGGGCACGGCGTTCTCGGCATTTTCCCTTTTCGGAGCCTCACGGGCTAGTGATGGACATCCGCAATTTTGGGATAGGCGTCTGCGCCGAGGTGTCAGCGCGTGTGATCAATCCACCCTCCCAATAGCATATGACAGCCTGCGAGCCGTCTCGAAATCAGATTCGCATTGTTGATAAGAGAGCGACGCTTGTCAAGCTGCGCAACGGATCGGGGAAGGGCCGTCGAGATTACGAAAATCTACGAACCGTTGACGGCCGCGAGCGCTTCCGCCATGAGTTCGCGCGGTCGCGCGAACAGATCATCGACGCTTATTTCGCCGGCATCCACGTTCTTCAGCAGTTCACGCTGCGCCAGGTAGTCGTTATTCTGGATTCCGGCTTTGCTCTGCAGCATCCGCCAGGACTTGCGGCGTTCGACGGCCAGCAGCACCATCTGTCGCGACAGCGCCACATGTTTCAGATTTCCCTTCACTTCGTGCGTGATGTAGGCGCCGAAGTCCTCAATGAACGCACGGTGTTTCCGATTGAATACAGAGCGGTTCACGACATCGTTCTGCGTCACGCGCACCAGTATGTCCTCGAGGTGGACCATGCCCTTGATATCCTCGTCCTTGAGCTTCTTCAGGTGCTTGCGAAAGCGTGCTTCCGACAGTGCCCAGTGCGCCACGGTGAAGGCGTACTCGGCACCGGATGACTTGTACTTTGTCATCCACCAGTCACGGTTCTGGGACGGGTTGCCCTTGACGTCGAAAGATTCCTGATAGGTCTCGCCCGATTGCGGTCGGAACACGAACTCCGGTACGCCGCGCGAGTCGCGAATGCCCTGCGCCTGCTGGGTCGACATATCGTCCGCGACGCCGTGTTCCGGCTGGCAGGTGGTGAAGGCCTGGAAGAACGAGGTCCCGCGGTACTCCAGCCCTTCCAGCATGCATTTGTACATCTTGGCGGAGTTCGCCATCGAAACCTGGCAGACCATGGGGGAGCCGTGACCCGCGGTCAGGGATTCGGCCACGCTCTTCTTCTCGCAAAGTTTGCCCTGGCTGAAGCTGCCGAATTGATTCATGTCGAATCCTCCCACCATCAGCGAGGAGTCCGAGTTCTGACCACCGGTGTTCGAATAGACCTGCGTGTCCATCATCAGCATGTTGACGTTGGGACGATTCTGCACGATTGCCTTCGATACGTTCTGATAACCGATATCACCAAATGCGCCGTCGCCGCCGACGGCCCAGACCTTCGGCAGTTCCTTGATCTCCTGCTCGTTCATCGCCGTGTCGGTCATGCGTGTCAGGTCGAAGTAGTCCCCTTCGCCCAGTGTAGGTTCGTCGCCGGAGAGAAGGAAGTCGCAGAGACGTTCGGGTACAACCGAGCGACGCGCGTGGTGGATGATGAGCGACTCGCCGATCATCCAACTGATCGTGGCGCCGTCTTGAAACAGGGAGTTCATCCAGGGGTAGGGATGCGGATTCGACGGTGGCGTTGAACCGTAGACCGAGTTGCAGCCCGTGCTGGCGCCCATAGCCATCACGGCCATGCCGTTTGCCAATCTTCCGTCGAGCGCCTGCAGTTCACTATGATTAAAGGCATCCTGGCGCATCACGGCACACATGGCATCGACAAGCACGTCGTCCTGAAACACACGAGAAAACACTGAAAAACAGTTGGGTAGTGACATGAGTCATACCCGATTTTGAATGTAGTTTATGAAGGATATGGATCCATTTCTGGAATTGATCGAAGAATACCACGACCAGTTTTATCGCTATGTGTATCGAATGGCGTGGGATACGGGAAAAGCTGACGACATCTTTGCCGAAGCCGTACTCGCTGCTTATCAGAATCGCGAAAAATTTCAACTGGGCACGAATTTTCGGGCCTGGATGTTTCGCATCCTTACCAACAAGTGTTTTGTTGCAAACCGTGAGACGGCACGTGCGTTTGATTCGCTTGATGAGAAGGATATCGAGGTCCCTGCGCGCGGCGGTAACGAGGTGTATGAGGCGGCGATCGAGGATCCGGATGCGTTTCTCGGCGCCTGTGGAGACGAGGTCTACATCGCTATTCGAGCTCTTTCCAGCGCGCAGCGCGCTTGCCTGCTCATGCGCGTCGTCGAAGGATTTTCGTATCAGGAGATCGCAAATGTATTGGAGATGCCGTTAGGCACCGTGATGACGCACCTGGCTCGCGGTCGCGCGCGATTGCGCAGGGAACTCGCCGCGTATGCCACGGCCGAAGGGATTGTCAACGAGCCGATTCGGCTGATTGCGCCGGACGACGAAAACAAGGACATAGCCGATCATGGATCGTGACGAATTGAGATCAGCCTATCTGGACGGCGAACTTTCGGTTGCCGAGGCGCTCGCGTACGAGAAGTCGCTGACAGAACAGGAATGCTCCGGACTCATCGCGGAGCGCAGGTTCGAGGCGTCTTTGGGGGAGACCATACGCTCCGACATCCGCTGCCCGGATCCGCTCTGGCATCGCGTGAAGGCCCGCATTCGCGATGAACACCGTGTGCGGTTCATAGGCGTCGGTTGGCGATGGGGTGCCATCGGTGCCGCTGCCACGGCGCTGGTCTTGATCTCGATCATCGTTCCAGAAGCGCTTCGCGGCCAGACGGCCTTTCTCGAGCCGGTGGCATCCCTCGAGGCGTTGCGACAGGATGCCGATATTCCGGCCGACCTGAATGCCGTGGCACATTTCCTGGCCAGTCACAAAATGGCGTTGACGTTGCGCATGACGCCCACGATCCGCGAGACCGATTCGCATACGCATCAGGTCACCTTCCTCGGCGCGCGCGAACGCAAGGTTGGCAGTGAGAAGGTCGTGCAGCTCATGTATAACTGTTGCGGCACACCCGCCGTGGTCCTGCTGTCCCATCAGAATACAGAGGTGGCCGACCGCATCCTGCGCGCGTCGCGCGAACAGCGTATCCAGGCGTCGCGCCGGGTTGGACCCTACGTGGTCGGTCTCGTGAGCAAGCATCACGCACCGGTCCTGCTGCGACTCGTGGGCCAGATCTGATCCGGGCGGGGGCGCTAAACGGTATCCCACGGTGGGTGCTCAGGCAGCAGTGCTTCGAATCCTTCAATTCGTTCCGCTTCGTACGTCCCGGCGTATGTGCCCGCGAGGAAGCGGTCGTAAGCCTCCTCATGGAAGCACCGCCATGATTCGTTTTCATTACCCGGGTCGATGGGGTAGAACAAGGCACCCGCACCAACGGCCGCCTTACGATCGCCGGGCGCATCGCCGATCATCAGTACCTTGCCTTCGGCGTAGCGGCCTTCGGTCGCCATCAGCAGATGTTCCTGTTTGGTGCCGAGTTCCTGCCCGGCGATGAGGCGGACCTCGCCGTCGATGGCGTTCTCGTGCCATTCGCGGATTAATGCCTCGGTCGGCGTCTGGGAGACACAGACTGCGTCCGACGTCGCGCGTATGCGCGCCAGGCTCTTGCGGGCGTATTCAAACGGCGGAATGCCCTGCGCGGTGTCGGCCACCTTGTGGTTCACCGCGAGGCTCCAATCGTAGAGTGAGGCCAGCACGTCGCTACCGGTCCGGTCGATATGGCGCCTTAAGCCCTCATTGCTGAGTTCGGCACCGCTGTTCACCATTTGCTGCAGGTCCGTCATGTCCGGCAACGCAACGCCCGCGGATCGAACCTCGGGTCGGGCCGCAAGGAGGTCAAAGACGCTCAATAGCGCGACAAAGCGATTCACGCCGCGGCCCTTGGAGTACAGGTTGACGAAGGATGCCGTCTCGCGTACCAATTCGTCGACCGCTCCGAGATTCCAATGCTGGATGATCAGGGGGTGAAAACAGGCTTTCTGCTTGATCTCCATCGAGTCGAAGACGCAGCCGTCCGAATCGATTCCAACAAATGTTTCGTGCTCGGGCGTAAAGCTCTGGAGATCTTCCCGTGTGGCGGGCGCGATGTCATTCATGGCGCCGCTTGATCCGTGCTGGCGTTCGTGCCGCGAATGATCGCGGCGAGTTGCTGCGCAACGAGTCCGTGGCCGTGCTCGTTGAAGTGACAGAAATCGAAGTAGACGTTGTCAGCATCGTTCAGTATGCGCCCGGCTTCGCTGATCTCGACGCTCCTGTCTGCTGCAACCTCGCGCATGATCTCGTTGTAGACCACGTCGAGATGGAGCGGCCAGCCTCCATCGTAGGCCTCGTGGACGGCATCCATTTGCCGCGCGTCTTCGGCCTTTCCCGTTTCGTTCATCTGCTCGTAGGCGCGACTCAAAAACTTGCGTGCCAGGGTGGCATATGTCGCGCTCTCGTCCATCACCGCGGTTAGGATCTTTGTAGCGGAGGCAGCGTCTCCATTCTCGATCAACCCGGCAGCGATACGGATTTTACCGACCATGTCAGGATTGTCATTCAGAACCACGAAGATCAGGCGTGCACCGCGCTCGCGAGCGAGGTCCGCGATGTTCTGCAGGTTGGCACGGTAGGCGTCCGGCGGTACGCGCGCGATAAACGTCCCGAGATCGTAGGGTGCGTCCTTGTCCTCGTAGGTGATCAGTCCTGTCTTTGTGGCGGCATATTTCAGGATCTTGAACAGGGCAAGCCGGGTCAGTGGGTGGGGCTGCGTTGGGCGAGCGGCGGTCGCCTTGAAATTGGCCAGGCTATCCTGTGCGCCGGGCTCGAGCACGTACCGCCGATCATTGAAATTGAACGACGCGATGATGATCGAAGGATTGAGCTGCTCGGCCCAGAGCTGCAGCGTCTGAAGGCCTTGCAGGGACGAGTACCCCGGGAAGGCCAGGTTGATGACGGCGTGTGACGGCAGCAAGCGGTCCAGTTGCTCGGGGTAGCCGTCCTTGTTCAGCGTCCGAAAGGCAAACGAATTGGAGTCACCGATGATCAGGATGCGGTTGGTGGCGCCCTCATCGAGCTGCTTGCCGTCGATCGCCAGCAGGCCACGGTGGTCGTACCGGCGTCTGCTCCGGAAGGTGAATCCTTGATATCCCGGTTTCGCCTCCCATCCGCGTTCCGGCGAAAGCTGGACGCCTGACGGGGACTGCAGGTCGGGGACCGGCACCAGGTCGGCCTGGATCGAGATGAGGATCCGTGCGCCGCATTCGGCAAGGATCAGCAGGACCACGGCAACCGCGAGGCCGCCCAGGATTTTTCGGACTGGGTGGGTCTTGTGCATGGCGTTCAATTGGCTTCCGATCGTTGCACAGGCGCGCTCATTTGACCATTCCGTTGTGCCCTTGACGGTAGGTGCTGATGTGCGTGAGCATAGTGTTCACCGATGAAGATCGCATCTAAGATTCGTGGCGTCTTGCCCGGCTGTATTGTTGTCGGCGCACTGCTGCTGGCATACGTGCCGCACATCCTGTCGCATAACGTGCGCAGTCATGATTTCCTGAAGGGAGACTGCTATTACTATAAGACCATGATCGTGTCCATGCTCGAGGACGGCGACCTAGTCATGAGTAACAATATCGGGAAGGGAATCGATCCGCTGAACGGGTTTCTTGCGCTGGGCAAGGATGACGACCTGGAGCGGTTGGTTCCCAAGCATCCGATCCTGCTGCCGGTGGTATCCCTGCCGTTTTATGCCGTCCTGGGCAGCGTGGGGCTGCTTCTCTTCAACCTGCTTGTCATTGTCGCCGTCTTCCTTGTGATGTATGGGATCCTCCGCTTGTTCTACGACACATGGATAGCGGTCGCGACGAGTGTGCTGTTCGGGGTCGCGACGCTCTTCCTTAACTACAGCTACAACTATTCCCCTGACGCCTTTTCAACGCTCATCTTTCTGGCGGGCCTGTACTGCGCGTTCCTGCGCCGGCATGGGGCGGCCGGATTACTGCTTGGTCTCGCGATATTCGCGAAGCTTCCCAATCTGCCACTGGTGATTGTTGTGACCGGATATGTCGCCTGGGATCTCTTGCTGCGCGCGGAGCCCGGCCGCCGCGCGCACGGCATGGGCCGGTTCGCCCTGTTTGTCCTCTGTCTGGGCGTGGCGTTGATTCCACTCGCCTGGTCGAACCAGGCGCTCTACGGCGCGCCGTGGATTTTCGGCTATCATCGTGAGATCACCGCCGCGGGACTGGACGACCATGTCGGAAATTTCAACCAGCCCTTTGTACGGGGCTTCGTTCGCCTGTTGATCGATGGCGAACACGGGCTGCTGACGACCAACCCGATCTTGCTCGTCTCGGGCGTCGGACTGGCCTGTCTGTGGCGCCGTTCGGGTCGCGCGGAACTGGTTGTGATCGGCCTATTGTGTCTGGCGCAACTTGCGTTCTTCGCGTCGTACGACGAGTGGAATCACAGCCACTTCAGCAATCGCTTTCTCATGACAACCGTCGCCCTGTCTTCCGTATTCGCTGCCGCCGTTCTCGAGCGTGTGGTTCGCGTCTTCGCGCCACCCATGGAGTGATCGCCGCCGCGCGGATCAACGCCTGAGCACAATGAACCAGTAGTCGCCGTTGGAGAGAACGAGAATGGCCTTGCCGACATAGGCCAAACGCACATTTGGCATTTTGGGATCCGATTTGCCAAACAACAGGTCATGCGTACGTTTCTCTCTTCCCGCAGCGTTGACGAAGCGCATGAAGGCCGGTCCGCCTACCGAGGGCAGGTTTTTAACGAACGTTGGTTTAAAGTCGTGGGCGTAGGCCTGTTTTAGTTCGCGATTCAGGTCGGACGTGCGTCGCATCGCGGAGCTGGAGATGCTGTAGCGCTGATCCGTGATCTTACGGGCTCGATGCATCGGCATGCGCAGGTACAGCCACGGTTTGCCGTATCGATCGGCCGCGGGAAAGTCGCCCGCAGGCGAATAGCCGGCAAGTGTTTCCAGGTTCGCCGGGTACTCGAGTTTATCTTTGTAATATTCCTGGAGGGCGCCGCGCACGGTGCTCAGATCCATGCGCGTTGTCCAGCGCAGGGCCATCGCGTTGCCGGCGGCAGGCAAGGGGTCGGCGACTTCGGATTCCATTTTGCGATAATGCAACCGGGCCGCACCATGATCCCCGCGCCGCAATTCATGCCACGCGCATATGCCGCGGGCGACGTTGACAAGGGGCACGGCACGATTGGCAGCTTCGAAAGCGTGGCATTGTTCGATGACCCGCGCGGATGCTTCGGTTTGCGCGAGGTGGTTGGTCCAGAGCGACCAGAGCTGTCTTTCAATCTGGCCCGACGCGCTGGAGGCGCTTAGCACGAGGGCCAGCACCAGGGCGGCGTGGCGCATCGGCGCATGGCGGGACCGCACTCCCAGCCTTCGCTTACTGCGTAATCGCATAAAGCAGAATGTTCTGACCCAGGGCCGTCGCGCCGCTCGCGTCGTAGGAATGCGAGTACGGATTCGGGGAGAGTTCCCATCCGCCCGCCAGGCCGTAGCGGCTGTAGATCACGGCGTAGTGCCCGTCAATCTTGATACCCAGAAGGTGCGGCCGCACGGATGATTGATTTTTAAGTTTGGCGGCGAGCGCATGTGTCACGCCGACTCGTTCGATGTTATTCGGGTAGCTGAAGATCTGGTGGTTCGCGGGGACGGGGGCCAGTTCCTTGCCGGGCAATACGCCACGCAGGATTTTACGGAACGAGGCGTCGAAACCCTGGCGGCCGCAGCAGGCCTCGGCGAAGACCGTGCCGCCGTTGAGCAGGTATTGCCGCAGCATCTTGGCTTCGTTGATGTTCAGTTTGAATTGTTCATGGCCCGTGATGTACAGCAGCGGTGTCTCGAACAGTGTCGGTGCGGACAGCCGGAATTCCTTGTGTCCGTACTTGACCGGTATGTCCGTGCTGCGGTTGAACTGGCGCATCAGGATCGAGAGTGCCTTGTGGCGTGTCTTCCACTCGCCGTCGTACATGGCTTGCCCGATGAACATCTTGCCCGCGTACGCGGCCTCGCTGTCGACGAACTCCAGGGTGTTGACCGCTTTCTTGCTCCACGCGCGTTGTGCCGTGGCGTAGGCCATCACGTTGACTCCGAGCCGTCGCGCGGATTCTTCCTTGTAGCATTGATAGGCGTCGGCTCCCTTGCCGGCCCATCCGGCCGAAAGGCCATAGCGCGAAATCACGGCGACGGTGCGGCAGTTGATCGTGATGCCGTCGAAGTGCGGAGCTGAACTCCTGTATCCACCTTTGCGTACGCCGTCATAGTAATCGACCCGCCCGATATCGTAGTACGAGTGATAGATCGGATGATCGGCGGAGAGTTGTTGCAGTTGTGCCTCCGGAAAGATGACCTTCAACTCCTCGGCCGCGGATCGGTAGAAGGGTAGGGAGCCCAGTCCGGTGTTGAACAGAATGAAACCGCCATCGAGAAGGTACTTGCGCATCTTGGCCCGCTCGGCTGCTGTCATGCTGAAGCGGAAATGACCGGTACGATACAGGATCGGGTTCTTGTCGGGCTCGGGACTGACCTCGGCCCAGCGGCGCACCTCGTAATCGAAATTCGCGTCGACGGACTCCTTCATGTTCTTGAGCAGCATGGGCAGGTCGTTGGGATAGACCGACCAGTCGATCGGGCTGAATTTGGACTGAATCTTGGTGAACATGACGGGTGGCGATGGCGGGTTCTTCGCTTCGGCACGCGATTGTGGAACGATCGGCGGCCCCGGAAAGGGCACCCAGGTTTCGGCCGATGCGATGTTCTTCGGCGGTGGAGGCGGTGGCGATGGCTTGACCGGTGGCGGTACGAAGCCGGATTCGTTTTGTCCGCCGCCGTGAGCCTGGGCCCGGGTCAGACTGGGGAAGAGCAGGGCCGCGCTCAACAGGACGGTCATCGCGAGCGTTGCGGGAGTCGGTCTCGGCGGGCGATTCATGCGTTTCCTCAAGCGCCATTGTTTGCCAGTGCGCTGGGCATGTCTACCCGAAAGTGGGTGACGGAATATATCAGTTAGCCGGTCCGACGGCATTGGGTACGACTTCGTTCAGAAATTCGCCTTCGCGCTTTGGCGCGTTACGGTCTTTGTGCTTCAGTATGGCCGGATCCATCAGCACGGTATTGGGCGTGGGGGTTCCGATTCGCTTGATGCGTCCCTTGCCGGCTACTGCTTCGCCCTTCTTGAGTTCCGCGGCCAGGGCTCGCGAACGTGACTTCTTGACGACCAGCACGACCCGCATGTCGGAACCCGGTTCGCTGGTCACGAGCGTGAAGGCGCCCGTGATTGGCTTGTCTTTCTGGATCTGCGACACGGTGAGATAGCGAAACTGGTAGAGCACGTTCTTTTCGGTTGTCGAGTCGCGTAGTTGCGCGCGCATGCGATCTGATTTCGCCAGCGTGTAGTCGAGACAGAATTCGTTGAGATTGCGTACCTCGCCCGCGACCGCACCGGTCGCGGCAAGAACGATTACGAATATGAGCGTCGCACGTGTCCCATGCATGTCCATAGCGTACCCTCCGATGGTGGCGAACTCAAGCGGGCGGCGGCAAATTCCTCGACTTGCGGCATCTATCGGGGCACCCTGATTTCAGGTCGGGGCACCGGCCGGAAAGGTATGCAGGAGCTCGTACATGATCAATTTTGGAGTCAGGAGTTCGCGCAATCGTGACTGACGCAACCGAAAAGGGACGTCCGTTGTGCCTGCGGCGTATCGCGTTCGGGACGGTACTGCTAGTGGTCGTGCCGCTCGTCCTGCTGCTCGTCCTCGAGATCTTCTGCCGGGTCTGGTTCGCCTACCAGGTGGGCCCCAGCGTGCTCGTGCGTGGCCTGGGCGCGCGTGTTGACAGCCGCTTCGAAGAGGAGTCGGTCGAGAACCATTTCAACGTCGTCGGTGAATTCGATAAGTATCATCCTCACCAGTCCCGTTACGGGCGTGATCCGAAGTCGAAGGAGCGATTCAAGGTGCGCATCAATAACTGGGGTTACCGTGGTGCAGATTTCACAGCGCAGAAGCCGGCGGACACGATCCGGGTTGCGACACTGGGCTCGTCATCCACATTCGGGTTTTACAATCGCGACGAAACGACCTATCCGCGTTATCTGGAAGATGCGCTGAATCAACGCTGTCCCGATCAGCGCTACGAGGTGCTGAACCTCGGGATCCCACATCTGCCTGTCTATAATATCTATCACCTCTTCATCAACGACGGTGTGGCCTTGCAGCCCGACATCGTGACCCTGTACGAGGGCGGAAACGACAGCGCGGGGTTTTACGGCGTGCAGCTCTCGCGTCCGCGTCCCGTGCGCGATCGTCTGGGCCGTGTCAAGGCACTGCGTATGGTCGATTACGTTCTCAGCTTTCGTTCCGTCTTCTACCAATTCTGCAAGAGTGTCTTTGAAGAGCGTGACAATCAGTTTACCCGCGAGGAAGTTGAGCGCCACGCCGAGGGCAAGAGCGAAGATTTCCTGACCTGCGTCGCGAAAATTCGAGCTGTTTGTATCGAACACAACGCGCGCTTCATCGTGGCTACGCAGCAGATCAACTCGAGCGGGTATCGGCTGACCGAGGACGCCGCCAAGGCCCGGCTGACTTATGAAGACGAATGCAGGTACGTGCTTGATAAGATTGAACGCGGCGAACGGGTCTCACGTTATGAAGCGAATCTGTACGTTCATCATGGAATGATGCGGGATTTGCGTGCATGGGCGGCGGAGAACGACGTGCCGCTTGCGGATGCGATTTTGGCGCTGGATCATCGGCGCGAAGTACTCGTCAGCTGGTTACACTTAAGCCCGGAGGGGAACCGCATGATTGCGGGGGTGCTGGCCGAGACGATTCTTGCCGATGGTTGCACGCAATGATTTATGAACAGGATTGAAAATCGAAAGTTTTCCGCTCCGCGTGGGTTTTATATACTGTCCTTCGCGGCTGCGCTGGTGCCGGCGTTGATCCTCCTCTTTCGTTTCGGTCGCACATGGATACCGGTCGTCATCGTGTTGGGCGCCGTCGCAGTGGTGGGCTGGCTGATGCTGCGTCGCTGCGGTCGCGGCACAGCGAGTCTGCTGCTCAGCCTGGCGCTGCTGAACCTTCTGGTCGTGGTGCCTGAACTCGTGCTGCGCTTGACGGGTTTTCGATACGCAGCCGGCATACAGTTCGGACATGAGCAGCATGCGCACTTCGATTTGTATGTGCCGGACGTGGATCTTTTCTGGCGTCTGCCTGCCGGGCGATCCGGAGGAAATCAATGGGGCTTTCCCGGTCATGATCCGGCCGTGCCCAAGCCGCCGAACCTGTACCGGATCATGTTCCTCGGAGACTCGTGTACGATGCAGGGCTACCCCTACAAGCTGCATGTATCGTTGAATGAGAATCATGCGACGCCGGACCGTTCCTTTGATTGCGTGAACATGGCGTTGGCGGGTTATACCTCGTTCCAGGGTCGCCGGGTAACGGATCTGTACGGCGAAAAATTGCAACCGGACCTGGTGACGGTCTACTTCGGATGGAACGATCATTGGGCGGCATACGGCGCCGCCGATCGCGATAAGAAGATTGATCTTGCGACGCGGCGCATACTGGGTGGGAGCCGCTTCCTGCAGTTCCTGATGAAAGCGCTTGCCGATACCGGCCTGTCCCGGCCGCAGCCGTTGGATGTGTTTCGCGTATCGATCGCGGACTACGAGGCGAACCTGCGTTACATCCAGGCCTTCTTCGCGGAACGCGACGTGCCCGTTATTTTCCTGACCGCTCCCACGTCGCATTACCGGCTCGGCGTCCCGGCGAGGACGATCGAGGAGAAACTGGGCCAAGCGGCGGCCGGGATTCAAGAGGCGCATCGCGCCTATAACGATGTGGTGCGCCGGGTTGCCGAACAGACCCAATCCGAATTGATCGACTTGGAGCAGCATTTCGAGGCCGAAGCAGCGATCGAGCCCTTCTTCACGGCGGACGGCATTCACCTGACCGATCGCGGACTGGCGCGGATTGCAGCGCAGATTGAACGCCACCTGATGCGGCGTCTCGAACGCTAGACGGAGCCGGCCAGACCAACAACAGAGGCCACAATGTGCTGCCATTTGGGCTTCATGTTCTACCCCTTTTTCTCAAAACCGAACATTGAGGTAACCTTTTTCTGGAAGCGGAGCGTTCGGAAATGCGGTTCGCCTATTTGTTCGACTCCTAGTGTGACAAGTTGTCGATGCGCGATAACCGCTATTCCGCCAGGAGCTCACGTACGATGTCGGCGTTCATGCCGACCTGATCCGCGTGCCGCTGGTACATTCCGACGTTGACGATGTCGGTCTGCTTGATCCGGTCGAAGGCAAACTTGAACGCGGCACGAATGTTTTCGGGCGTGTCGCACTTGCGCGCGGCGGCAAGAATCTTGTAGGCGATGCAGGGCTTGTCGGTGAACCGAGTGAACGCACAGGTCACTTCTCGGTCCTCGTCGTCGAATGGCTCTTCGGCCTGCTCGCCTTTGGCGACCAGGTCACGATCAACCTTTGCCAGGTGGTAGAAGCAAGACATATAGAAGTCGATGTCCCAATCCTTGTCTTCGACGTAGCGCAGGATTTCCGGTAAATGCGCCGCAATGCCCACCATGGCGCCGGTATCGCGCATCGCCTTGAGATAATCCTCCACCTGATCGAATGTCCCGTTTTTCCAGTGCTGATCACTCATTGAGCCGTGGAAGTAGATCCCAATCGGGTCGAGGCTCGCAATGTCGCGGATGTTCTCGAACGGGTCCGGATGTTCACCCGCCGTCTGGCATATCCAGTTCATCGTGCCACCCCGCGCGCGATAGGCGCGGACCCTTTCGAAAATGATCTCATCGCCGCGAGTCTGCACCGTATTGATGCCGCACGCCTCGCTACGAAACCAGGTGGCGAGCGTGTTTTCGACCGAATGATATTCGCGCATCTCCGCATCGAGGTCGGCGCTGCGATGGGAGTAGCCGCGTATCGGGTTGCCGCCGATAATCAGTCGGGTGATATCGTGTTTGCCGAAACGAACAGTCGGCAGCGTTGCAGTGGCGGTGGTGCGCATAGAGGTCTCCGTGTCTTTGGCCAACGCTACGGGTCACGCGCGGCGGGTACGCCATCGCGTGGACCCGTTTGTTCGACGAGGGGTCTATCGACTCGTTGTTTCGTTTCGGAATCTTCTGATGAGATGACGAGAACCAGCCCTGGCATGAGCCAGATTAAGGCCGGCATGTAGTACCTGATCTCATGCCACATGGAGGTGAAAAAATGAAGAAGAAGCCACGGAACGCAACATGAGGCGAGTCGCCAATACGGTGCCGGTATTCGCCTTGCGCCGAGGAGCAAGAGGAAGGCGGGAGAGAGCATCAGCAGAAGGTCCATGTTGCCGACAGAGACACTCAAGTTTCGCGACAGGTACTTGAGGATATCAAGAAGATTTTCTGTGGTAGGCCAAATCAGCCGCAGGCCAAGAAAGACCAGAACCCAAGCTGCTGCAGAAAGGAGAAGCCATGTGCACTCTGATCGCCTAATTTGTGGGAGCCAGTAAAGGGCATAGGCATAAGGGATAAAGCACATGGTTTCTCTGTTCAGAGTACCCAGTAGAACTAGCGGAAGGAGTCCCGCGGGCCTCCGTGACAAGGTGGCGAGCAGCCCCAGACCAAAGAACGCCATTTCCAACACAGACGTCGGCTGATAGTAATAGTACCTGTATGTAAAGGGGATAAAAGCGGCTAGGGCTGTGGATGCAAGAGCAGCGGTTCTGTCTGGCCAAGCAAGGCGGAGTGCCAGAAATACAGCTAGAAAGGTTGCGAATATTGAAAGAAACCTGATTGCAGCGTAGATGCCCAGGAACAGAATCTTGTACATCTTGGTTCCAGGTTCAGTTCCCGACAAGCGGATCGTGATTTCAACCACAATTGGTTGTAGAACACGAAACTGATATGGAGCGGGTGCGGTGTGTGTAACGATGGCATGGTGGAGTCTCTGTTGGTCTTTGAACTTGGGCAGGTCTATCGCGTCGAGATGCATGCGCGTTCCGATTGCAGCAAGTATGACGAACCATATTATGATCGCCAGAAACGGGCGTTGGCGTTTCATCTCTTCCTCCGTCGAACGCGAAGCTCAGGTGCGCGCGGCTCTGACGCGTCGCCTGCAGCGCTTGGTTGGGGGGCATGCACCGCCAGTTCCGCCAGAACACCGTCGGTTGTCTCGACACGTCCAAAGATACGTGCATGCATCAGTAGGGCCTCATCATGGGCGCGTTGGGTGAATGTCGCACAGGCATCTTCGCACAGGAGACTGTTGTAGCCTAGTTCCGCCGCAGCGCGGGCGGTTCCTAAGACGCACGCATCGGTCAGGATTCCCGTAATGACAAGGCTCCGGATGCCCATGTTCCGCAGAGCGTGATCAAGAAGACTGGCTGTGAACCCGCCGGAGGTGAGCTTGTCGACCACAAGGTCCGCCTCACCGGGGGACAACCTCTCGTCGATTTGGTAGCCGGGGCTGTCTCGATGCGATCTTGGCCCTCCGGCAGAGAAGTTCGCTTTCAGACGTTCCGTCATCTCGTCGCCGGAAGGCGTCACGTTGCCGTTACGAGTAAACACGATCTTTCGATTCTGACGCCGGAACAGTCCCATGAGTCGCCGGATATTCGGAACCACTGTCTCGTCAATACGCCGGTTCCAGTAACTGACGATCTGCGGATAGTGGGTGGCCAAAGGAGAATCCGGCTCGACCGTCATCTGGTCGGATTGCATGTCGACCACGATAAGTGCGGTCGACTTGGCATCGAGCACAAAGTCGGCGCTCATCACATCGAACGGCCATTCCGAATCGAGCTTCCGAGGATTCCATTTCATGTGGTGTCTTATCTCCCAACGTTGGAAATCACGGGCGCGCGCTTCGCGCGTCCTGTGCATTGACTTGTTAGGCTAGTTTTCGTACCCCAACCTGCTAAGGGTGTCAGGTGGAAAAAGCTCACGGAAAAGATCGTAGTGATGAGGCTGGAACAGAGAATGATAAGTTTTAGTGTCCAATTGCGATCTGGTCACATACGCCGGATAGTTCACTATGGTATTAAGATCAAATGGCTTAGATACTCTCAACAGAATCTCTTCTGAAAATTCAAGGTGTCCAGCGATTCTGGAAATTGTCGATTGGTAGTCATTTTCAAATTCTTCAAGTTTCAAATTGAGGAATCTTCTGTCGGAAAAGGGAAAGTGATAGATATTCATGATTACTCCTCTAGATAGATTTTGCATTTCAAAAGAAATACCATCTTCAGATTGGAGGCGCTCTTTGTATGTCTTTCCCGTATCTTTCCACTCTGTATTAACCCAGGGTTCATCAATTCTTTGATGCCATCGATATGCAGATGCAATGATTTCATAAGGATGACGGATTACGTGTATCCCTTTTACTGTTAAATTTTCTATTCGCAGATTACCGCCCCACGATACGAATTTGTAATCAACAGATTGATCCACTTCTGCACTACTTTCATAGACAATCACGTCTGCGTCATTCGGAACTTCCGAAGTGGTAGAAAGGTCGTAATAAGTCAAACCCACCTCTTGAGCAATGGCTCGAGCTATTCTGCCGCACAGGTGATGACCAGTTTTGTGATGTGTGATAAAAATTCGTTTGAACATCATACTTCCCGTAATTTTGAAGCCTAACGTTGCGTTTAGCCGCGGGGCGATCTCGCGTCAGGGACGGTCACATGACCGACGGAGCCGTTCCGTGGTTAGCGCTTCAGATCCAGCCCCAGGATACTGAAGAAGAAACTGAACAGGACCGTCTGGCAGCCCATGATCAGGGAGGTGACGGCGGGAATGACGGTGCGCAGGGTCTGTGCGGGAATCAGCGGGCCGAACGATTGACTGCGCCAATGCATCACGGCCGCAATCGATCCACCGATGCCGATCAGCACCAGCACCGCGCCGATCACGAGGCCGAGCTCCAGCGTGAATGTGTCGAAGATCTTCAGGAACTTTTCTTCGCGAGGACGTAAACCGGAGACCATGGCGAAGGTCTTGGAGAGGAACGCGAAGAGAACGGCCTGGAAGCCGATCAGGACCGCGGCGGCGGAGAACATCATGGTGTGGATTCCGAGGTTGGCATCGCCAACACGTTGATCGCCGGGCAGAAGCCAGGCGCCGGTCGCGAGGCCCGCAATCATTAAGAGCATGCCGGGGTACAGGAATAACCAGCGTGGGCTGTAGAGCAGCATGAACCGCAGGTGCCGCCAGCCGTCGCGCCAGGTGCGCAGATGCGGTGCGCGCGTGCGCCCGTCGGGTGACAGCGTGGTTGGAACCTCGGCGATGCGACTGTTGTGCAGCGTCGCCTTGACCACCATTTCGCTGGCGAATTCCATGCCGGTCGATTGCAGGTCCCAGGTTGCAGCTGCCTGCTTGCTGAACCCGCGCAGGCCGCAATGAAAGTCGCTGCTGGGACAATTGAAAAATAGGCGACCGATCCAACTCAGCACGGGATTGCCAAGGTAGCGGTGCAGGAACGGCATGGCACCCGGCGCGATGCCGCCCTTGAAGCGGTTGCCCATGACGAGGTCGTATCCTTCGCGCAGTTTTTCCACATAGCGCGGCATGTGGCTGAAATCATAGCTGTCGTCGGCGTCGCCCATGAGGATGTAGGTGCTGCGCGCCGCCGCGATGCCGCCCAGCAACGCGCTGCCGTATCCCTTGTTTTCGATATCGACAACGCGCGCACCGGCGTCGGTTGCCATTTTCTGGGATCCATCCGTGCTGCCGTTGTCGGCGATGAGGACCTCGCCCGGAGCACCGAAATCATCGATGGCCGCTTTCGCTTTGCGGACACAGGTCTCGATGGTCTCTGCCTCGTTGAGGCAGGGCATCAGGATCGTGATTTCGAGGGAATCAGCCTTGGATGTGTGCTGGTCAGTCATTTGGAGCCCGCTGAGGCGACTATCCAAGCATAGGGATTCCCATTCCGGCAAGCGTAATGGCAGGCACGGTTGTCATCAGGACGTGGGGTGCGTGGATGTGTCCACGGGGTACCTGCTAAGGGTAGCGGAAGCGGTCCTCGCCTGGCCTAAAGGTCCGTGAAGAAGATGATCGGACCCGCGACGCCGAAGAACAAGCTCGCGCCACACCGGATATGACGACAGGGGAGAATAGCGCGGCGATCAGAAACCGTATGGCGAGGCTGGTAAGACGGCCTCGATATTCGTTCATGGGCCGTGCCGGGTTGGATGCGCATCTCCCGCGCGTCCGGACGCCTGTGTTCATCAGCCCAAGACCGGGAAAGGACCCGGCTTCGACTCTTGCCTTTTTAATGGCTATCGGGCACGATTCGTCCCCCTTCCGGATCGGCCGCAGGCTGGAGCCGGGCCGGGCGAGCAACCATTCGGGCTGGCGTGTTATGTGTGGTATCGTAGGCTTATATCTGAAGAACGAGGCGTTGCAGCCTCGGATTGGTGAGTTGGTTACACCCATGCTGGATCGCATGGGCGATCGTGGTCCGGATAGCGCCGGGCTGGCCATCTATCGCGACGAAGTTCCCGCCGACAGCATTAAACTGACGCTTCGGCGCCTTTCGGATGAACTTGACTGGTCGGACGTGGATACGGCTCTGACCAAACGCTTTGCTGGTGATGTTCCCCTGCGCGAGAACGGAAGCTACGCCGTTGTCGTGGTGACGGGTACCGAGCAAGCCGTCGTTGACTACCTTGCGGAAGCCTACCCCTCGGTGCGGATCATGAGTGCCGGGCGCAAAATCGAGATATTCAAGGAAGCCGGTCGTCCGGAAGCCATCTCGAAGAAATTTGGTTTTGACGGTCTTTATGGCTCGCATGCCATCGGTCATACGCGCATGGCGACAGAGAGCGCGGTGACAACCGACGGCTCACATCCGTTTTCGACCGGGATGGACCTGTGCCTCGTTCATAACGGTAGTCTCAGCAACTATTTCGCACTGCGCGAGAATTTGCAGCGGCAGGGGATCGAGTTTCGGACCGAAAACGATTCAGAAGTCGCGGCGGGTTACCTGATGTGGCGCATGCGCGAAGGCGATAGCCTGCGGGCGGCGCTGGAATCGGCGCTCGCGGATCTCGACGGTTTCTACACGTTTGCAATCGGAACCGCCAACGGTTTCGCCGTCTTGCGCGATCCCATCGCTTGTAAGCCCGCCGTGATGGTCGAGACCGATGACTACGTGGCCATGGCATCGGAGTATCGATCGCTTGCGGATCTGCCCGGTATCGAGGCCGCGCAACAATGGGAACCGGAACCCGGCCTGGTCTATTCGTGGGGCGACGACTAAGTCGAAGGGAGTCGATATCAAGGAGCAGACGATAGACTTGAGTGCCGACAGCGTACGGGCTTTGAATCAACGCCTGCACGACCTGACCGAGGCGAGCGCGGACAGTACCTGGCGCATTGCGCAGCCACGCGGAGCGCACGCGATTGCCTGTGGTATGCGCGTCGCGGCCGATATCGTCATCGATGGGCACGCCGGCTACTACTGTGCCGGCATGAATCAGCTGGCACGGATCACCGTTAACGGCAACGTCGGCGTCGGTGTTGCGGAGAACATGATGTCCGGCGTCGTGCGCGTCAAGGGGCAGGCCAGCCAATCGGCGGGCGCCACCGCGCATGGTGGTCTGCTCGTTATCGAGGGCGATGCGGCGGCGCGCTGCGGGATCTCGCTCAAGGGCGGCAACATCGTGGTCGGCGGCTCCGCCGGGCACATGACCGGGTTTCTGTCGCAGGCGGGCAATATCGTTATTTGCGGTGACGCGCGGGAAGCCCTGGGTGATTCGCTCTATGAAACCCATATTTATGTGCGTGGCAGGGCGGAAGGATTGGGTGCCGATTGCATGGAGAAGGATCTGCGCGACGAACATCGTGAGGATCTCGCGGGTCTGTTGGAGCAGGCGGAGATCGACGCCGATCCCGCGACGTTTCGTCGCTACGGTTCGGCGCGAACGCTTTATACATATAAAGCCGACAACGCGGAGGTCGCGGCACAATGACGGCGAGCGGTCAGCCCGAACCCGGCATGCGCGAGTCGGCCTCGTTCGATCGCAACGTGATCCACGAGATCCAGCGCGCGGCGCGGACCGGTGTTTATGACATTCGTGGATTCGGGGCGAAGCGGCATTTGCCGCATTTCGACGATCTCGTTTTTCTCGGCGCCAGCATGTCGCGCTATCCACTTGAAGGATACCGGGAACGATGCGATTGCGATGTGACGCTCGGAACGCGTTTCGCTACGAATCCGATTAAGATTGAAATTCCGATCACCATCGCCGGCATGAGCTTTGGCGCGCTATCGGGTCCCGCCAAGGAGGCCCTCGGCCGCGGCGCCACCGCTGCTGGTACCAGCACAACGACCGGTGACGGTGGCATGACGCAGGAAGAGCGGGGTCATTCCGAAAAGCTTGTTTACCAGATCTTGCCATCGCGTTACGGCATGAACCCCGACGATCTGCGCAAGGCGGATGCGATCGAGGTTGTGCTGGGCCAGGGCGCCAAGCCGGGTGGCGGCGGGATGTTGATGGGGCAGAAAATTTCCGATCGCGTGGCGGAGATGCGCACGCTTCCCAGGAACATCGATCAGCGTTCGGCCTGCCGACATCCGGATTGGACCGGGCCGGACGATCTCGCGATCAAAATTATCGAACTGCGCGAGATTACGGACTGGAAGGTGCCTGTTTACATTAAGATTGGTGCGACGCGGACCTACTACGACGTGAAGTTGGCGGTCAAGGCCGGGGCGGATGTCGTTGTGCTGGACGGTATGCAGGGCGGCACCGGTGCGACCCAGGAAGTTTTTATCGAGCACGTCGGCATCCCGACCATGCCCGCGCTGCGCCAGGCCGTCCAGGCGCTCAAGGAAATGGACATGCATCGCAAGGTGCAGTTGATCGTGTCGGGCGGCATACGTACCGGTGCGGACGTGGCCAAGGCGCTCGCCATGGGCGCCGACGCCGTCTCGATCGGTGTTGCAGCCCTGGTCGCATTGGGGGACAACAGCCCGGCGCATCAGTCGGACTATGAGAAGCTTGGCTCCGGCGCGGGATACTATGACGACTGGCACGAGGGCCGGTGTCCGGCCGGCATCTCCACGCAGGACGAAGAACTCGCGAACCGCCTGGATCCCGAATTGGGCGGGCGCCGGTTGGCCAACTACCTGCGTGTGCTGGCCGTTGAGTGCCAGACGATTGCACGTGCCTGTGGCAAGAGCCATGTGCACAATCTCGAACCGGAAGACCTGGTAGCCCTGACCGTGGAATCCGCTGCCATGGCCGGCGTTCCGCTCGCCGGCACGAACTGGGTGCCTGGATCGGGGCATGGTGAGTGATGCGGGCTTCAGGGAGGCGGACAAGCGAATGCACTCCAGGGCGACGCGTGGATTGAGCAGTCAGCGGCAGGCTGGAGCGAAGCACAGGACCTGAAGCCTGACCACGGAACCCGGCTGCGATCAGGTCTTAAGACTTACAAGGAAATCGAAAAAAATCACCACACGACGTCAAACGAAGAGGAGATAGCCATGCGTACACGCGAAGAAGTAAAACAGCAGATGGCAGAAGACGAGATCGAATTTATCCTGGTTCAATTTGTAGATGCGACCGGAGCAGCGAAGGTCAAGATGATACCGGTCTCCAGTTTTGACGATGCGGTCGATGAAGGCGCGGGGTTCGCCGGTGCGGCGGTCTGGGGCGTGGGGCAGGGGCCGCATTCGCACGACATGCTCGCGCGTGTGGATGTCGATACCTACACGCCGATCCCATGGCAGCCGAATACGGCGCGCTTCGCGAGTGATCTCTTCGTCGATGGTGAATCGTACCCGAATTGCGCGCGTACAAATTTCAAGCGTGTCCTGGCGGACACCCATGAACAGGGATTCATCTTCAACGTCGGCATGGAGCCGGAGCATTTCCTCGTCACGCGTAATGAGGATGGCTCGATTCAGCCCTGGGATCCCGACGGTGTCGATTCGCTGTCCAAGCCCTGCTACGACTTCCGGTCGATGGCGCCCGCTATGGCGTACCTACAGGAGTTGACCACCTCCCTGAATGGACTCGGCTGGGGCGTTTATCAATGCGACCACGAGGACGCCAATGGGCAGTTCGAGGTCAATTTCGACTACGCCGACGCGTTGACGACCGCCGACCGGATTATTTTCTTCAAGATGGCAACGTCCCAGATTGCGAAAAAATATGGAGCGATTGCAACGCATATGCCGAAGCCGTTCAGCGATCGAACCGGCAGCGGGCTGCACGTGCACTATCACCTTGCCGATGCCGAGACGGGTTCCGGGGTCTTTGGGGACGAGAATGATCCGCGCGGGCTGGGTTGCTCCGAACTCGGGTATCACTTTATCGGCGGTGTGTTGCATCATGCGCGCGCGCTGGCGGCGGTGACCTGTCCGACGGTGAATTGCTACAAACGTCTGCAACTCGGTTCGGGGTTGTACTCGAGCCGATCGGGATTTACATGGACGCCGGCGTTCGTCACCTATGGCGACAATAATCGTACGCAGATGATCCGCACGGCGGGACCCGGGCATTTCGAGGATCGCACGGTCTCCGCCGCCGCCAATCCCTACCTGGCCCTGGCTGCCTACCTGGCGGCCGGGATGGATGGCATCGCGAATAAGATCGATCCGGGCGACCCCAACCTGGGCAATATGTATGAGCGTCCGCTCGAGGAGATCCGTGCCAGGGGCATTCGGATCCTGCCGCAGTCACTCTGGGAAGCCCTGGCCGAACTGCGCGGCGACGAGGTCATCAAATCCGCCCTGGGCGTGATCGCGGATGACTTTATCGAGATGAAGACGCGCGAGTGGGAGACCTACGATCAGCAGGTGACGTCCTGGGAACTCGACGAGTACCTGACCTACTTCTAATCCTCGTGATCGACCTGGGACGACCGGTTCGGCCGGGATCAATGAATCGGACCTTCGTGCGATCTTAACATTTTTCCGGTAGCCTGATGCCCGTTGATGGAGAGAATTCCAGCGAACGTCGCCCGCTGCGGTCACGGAGGAGGGCCAGGATCTCTGGTTCTGATCCGGGTGCGACCGGGTTACGCGCAATGCAAGGGCTTACACGACCATGCCACTGAATCTGCTTAAATTCGCATTCCGTAGCGACTACGGCGAGCCGCGCATGTTTCGTCGGCCGGACCGCCTTCGCGAGGAGTACGACGTCGTCATCATCGGCGGTGGCGGGCATGGTCTTGCAGCGGCTTACTATCTTGCAGTCGAACACGGCATTACCAACGTTGCGGTTCTGGAGAAATCGTACATCGGGTCCGGCGGCACGGGACGTAACACGGCCATTGTGCGCTCGAACTACCTGACGGAGGAGGGCGCGCGGTTCTACCAGGCCAGCGTCGACCTCTTTCGTGACCTGTCACGCACCCTCGATCTCAACCTGTTTTATTCCGAACGAGGGCATTTCACCATGGCACATTCATTGGCCTCGCTGCGTACGCAGCGATGGCGTGCCGAGGTGAACAAACACCTTGGCATTGATTCGCAAGAGGTGGGGCCGGACTTCATTAAGGAGAAGATTCCCGAGATCGACCTGACCTGTGGCGGGCATCAGCCGCCGATTTGTGGTGCGCTCTACCACCCGCCCGGCGCGATCGCCCGGCATGATGCGGTGGCCTGGGGCTATGCGCGCGGCGCGGATCAACGTGGCTGCGAGATTCATCAGGGCGTCTCGGTGACGGACATTGAAGTGCGCGACGGCGCTGTCACCGGTGTGCATACGGATAAGGGCTTTGTGAAGACAACGCGCGTGCTCTCGGCCGTGGCGGGTTGGACGACCCATATCCAAAAGATGGTGGGGCTGCGCTCGCCACTCGTGATTCATCCGCTGCAGGCTCTGGTCACCGAGCCGTTGAAGCCGTGGTTGAACGCGATTGTTGTATCGGCGTCCCTGCATACGTATATCAGTCAGTCATCGCGCGGGGAGCTTGTGGCGGGTGCATCGCTCGATCCTTATGAGCTCATCTCGATGCGTTCCACGCTCGATTTCGCCGAAACGATGGCCGGTCACATGATGGATCTGTTCCCGTTCCTCGGGGACATCAAGATCATGCGCCAATGGGCCGGCCTCTGCGACATGACTCCGGACTTCTCGCCGATCATGGGGACCACCGCGATCGACGGATTTTTCCTCGACGCCGGCTGGGGTACCTGGGGATTCAAGGCGACGCCCATCAGTGGGTATGCCATGGCACACACCATTGCGACCGGCGATAACCACGATTTGATTCGTCCGTTCAACTTGTCCCGTTTTTCGGAATTCGATCAAGTCGGCGAGAAGGGCGCTGCGTCGGTCGGACATTAGCCATGAAGATACTGACATGTCCCGTTAATGGCCCGCGGCCGATCCAGGAGTTCACGTATGGCGGCGAAGTCCGCGACATGCCTTGTCCCGACACGAGCACCGACACGCAGTGGGCGGATTATATCTTTAACCGCACGGGCGAACCGGGTGTGCGACGCGAGTGGTGGCACCACGGTCCGTCGGGAGTCTGGTTCGTGGCGGAGCGCGATATCATCGGGGATAACGTCCTGAAGACCTATCTCTGGTCCGCGCGGGAGACGCCGTGATTCGACGCCTTCCATCACAACCAGGGGAATGGATCGATCGCGGTCGGGAGATTGCGTTTGAATTCGAGGGTCGGCTGTTGACCGGTGCGCACGGGGATACGATCAATAGCGCGCTCTGTGCCAACGGGGTCCGCGTCATCGGTCGCAGCTTCAAATATCATCGGCCGCGCGGCGTCTACAGTATGGCGGGTCATGATGCCGCCGGATTGTTCACGGATGGCGAACGTACGAATATGCGTGGCGATGCGGTTGCCCTTGTCGACGGCATGTGCCTGAGGGCGGTCAACACATTCGGCAATGTGGAGCGTGACCGCATGAGTATCACGGGGCGCTTTGCGAAACTGATGCCCGTGGGATTTTACTATAAAGCCTTCTTTCGTCCGCGGTGGATGTTCCCCTGGTTTGAAAGTTTGATTCGGCGTATCGCCGGCCAGGGCGCGATTAACTCCGCTTTTCCGGCAACGAAGAGCCCCAAGGACTATGCGTGGTGCGACGTGCTCGTCGTCGGTGGCGGGCCGTCGGGCCTGAGCGCTGCACTTGCCGCAGCTGATGCCGGGGCAGGGGTACTGTTGGTCGATGAGAATGCGCGTTTGGGCGGGTCTCTTGCATGGGGCGCTACCGTGCGGAAAGATGACGAGGGTCTTGTTGATCGCGTCCATGCGCATGACTCGATCGAGGTGCGCTGTGGGACTTCCGTCGCGGGAGTCTACACGGATCATTGGGTGGCGCTTGTTGATGCCGACCGGCTGACCAAGTTGCGGGCGAAGGCGATCGTGTTCGCGACCGGGGCGATCGAGCAGCCTGCCGTCTTCCAGAATAACGATCTTCCGGGTGTCATGCTGGCTTCTGCAGCGCAGCGACTGGTGCGGCTCTATTCCGTCAAACCGTTCGATCGCGTCGTGACGTTGACCGTCCTCGAGGATCACAATCTCATCTGGCTCTACGAGACGAGTTGGTAAAGGAAGCGGTGAGAGTTCTCAATGAATGAGCGACGTTATTCGAGGAAGAGATAGATGCCATTTGATATTTCAAAATTACTGATTTCACTCCTTCTGGTTTGTACCTTCATGACGATTGACCTCTGGACGAAGCGTGAAGTCTGGAAATTGGATAGTTCATCAAGGGCATCGTTAATTTCTGGTGACAAGGTAACGATAACGGCGCCCGTAAGAAATTACGGCGGTCCCGGAATTTTTAGTCACGACACTCCCGATCAGAGCTTCCGCTACTGGCATATTTTTGTCGCCTTAACATCATTGGCATGCTTTTGGTGTCTCGTGCTTTCTGACGAACGCATCTGGCATTCCGCGATTGGCGCGATATCTGTCGGAGGCATGTGGGGGAACGTTTATGAAATGTTGATTTACGGTAGTGTGACGGATTTTATCCGTTTGAACGGATCGGGGGTCCTGAACGACTTAACTTTTAATGTTGCCGACGTCTTTATATTTGCAGGTCTTCCACTCTTCTACCTCACTAGCGAAATGCGGCCTTATGATAAATTGATATCGCTACTCCTTCATGTATCGATTTTCGGTCTAATTGTTTCAATTCTGCCATCCGAACCTTCTGTCTATATCGCAATTGGATGCCTCTATTACTTGCTGATTTGGCCGGACCCCGAAGAGGAAAGAGTTTAAGGATGAAACGACTGCTGCCAGTTCTGATGGGAATGATTGTCCTGCTGCTTGCCGTTTCAGCGGCTTTCGCGTTGTGTCTTACCGATGATGAAATTACCTCACCAACCGATCTCATGCATGAGGAAAATATTGTTGAAGCGATGGTCGATGAGGTCTCAGTGGGGAACAATAAAGTTGAGTTCACTATCACGCCGCTTGAGGTATTCAGGGGCAAGGAGATTTCACGGTACGTCCTGACTACCAGAGGATTCCTATGC
>CAJWTS010000012.1 GCA_913047795.1 uncultured Verrucomicrobiota bacterium
GCCGGCAGGAACTTTCGTTCACCGATCGACATCCCGTGCAACTCGCCGTCGCAGCGTTGACAACGACTATCATCGGCGGCCTTCGTAACGATGAACTCCGCAGCGCAGGCGCGGGCCTGGCAGAAAACAATGTCGCGCCCGCGCCACGATCCAATCGATTCGGGCAGATTCGCCTGCAGGCCGGCGCTATCGTCCAGCCGCAGGTCGCCCGCGACGGACAGGTACACGATCGTCGCCGCGACAAGGCCCAGGACAATCCCGAGTCGCCTCAGTGTGCCGGTTTCCATTGTGCCATCCATGCGCGGTAATCCTTGTTCACGACCGCCCCGACAAGGAGCATCAGGAGTGTCGAAGCGATGAACACGATGTAGCCCGAGTAATCATGATAGAGCCCCACGGCGAACTCCTGGCCCACCGCGACGGCCGCCAGGGCAATCGCGACAACCCGGGCAATGTTGCCGGCGACAGCCAGGGGAATCGCCGCGAAGAACATGATCCATTTGCGGGATAGCGTTCGCATGGTCATGTAGGCGTACGCAGTGGTGACCGCCGTCAACGAAAGGAGATATTTGAGGCCGCTGCACGGATCGTCGACGTCGATATTCAACCCCTGCCCTGCCGCCGACCGTATAACCGTGCCCACGCGCTCGACAGGAATACCCAGGCCGTTGAGCAGGCCGCTTGCAACGGAACTTGCGATCAATCGCAACGAGAGCGTGTAGCCATCGAGGAACAGGAAAGGGATGCAGAAAACGAGATACACGCATGGGAACAGAATCAGCCGCGCCACGGGCCATCCGTATAGATAGAGCGGAATGCACCAGATTAGGCCGATGAACGCCACCATCGAAATCGTCGTGATACGGGCGCGCAGACCGAGAATGTGTAGCAGCAGACAGCCGACGATCAGCCAGAGACCCAGCTTCGAGGATTGCTTCTCGGCTGCCGCGATCTCCTCGCGACGCCGCCATACAAGGAAGAGCGAGACGAGAGGAACGAGATATCCGTGTGAGAACCGCCCGTCGCGTGCCTCCCAAAACGATACCAGCCATTGAAACATGGACGTGCCGACGGTACCCACATCGGCGGTATTCCCGTGAAAATGAAACAGGCAAATTATCCCGACCACAAGGATGGCTGGCGGCACGATTTGCTTAACACAATTCATCGTCCTGATCTCCGTCGGCATCGGCCCTTACATCCGGTCGGCACGAGGAATGCGCCCGTTAGCCAGTTCCGGCTAAAGTTCATCTAATCCGATATTCGACGAGAACGTCGTCTGGTCCCGCATATGACGCCGCATCTTGACCCCGCCCGGCACCAGATCGCAGGTCCCGCGCAGCACCAGTTTAAGAACCTCGCGTTTCGCGCGCGCGAAGACCTTGAGCAGTCTGCCCCCCCATCCTCCGGGAAGACCATGTTCCCGGCGCAGCTGAGACGCTTCCTTGTGCATGTTGTCAGCGACGCGAAGGTCCGCGGTCTGGCCGAATTCATGAATGCGAAATGCTACAAGAAGGGTCCTGACGTGACCGACCCGGTATCCGTCGCGACCCAGCCGAAGGATAAGATCGTAGTCACAGCAATTGAGAAACTCCCGATGCCGATATCCCCCGGTTTTTGCATAGGTCTCCTTCGTAAGAAACAGGGTCGGATGCGAGACATAACACATCCCAAAACGCAGAATATCATAGTCATACCCGGTTTCTTTGCGGCGAAATATTTCGTGCCCTTCGCTGTCCACAAATATAACGTCTCCAAAAAGAGCATCCCAATCGGGATGTGCCCGAAACGCTCGCCCGACAGCGTGGAGCGCATGATCGCGATAGCAATCGTCCGCATTGAGAATGCCGATGACATCGCCGCTCGCGGCGGCAACGCCTCGATTCATGGCGTCGTAGTGGCCCTCATCCTGGCCCGACTGCCAGGCCAGATGGGGATACTCCTTGAGAATTCCGATGGTTCCGTCGGTCGAGCCGCCGTCCATGACAATGTGCTCGAAATCGGGATAATTCTGACTTAGAACACTTTCGATCGTCTGCCGTATCGTGTGCTCGCTGTTCAGGCACGGTGTCACGACGGATATCTTTGGGAGCGTGTTCATGAATCTAGCCTTTTCCCACACGAGGGCTGCATACAATATAGTCTTCTTTCCAATCTTCTAGCGATCTGAATATGCGAGAGCCGATCGAGCCATTCTATGAGGACGTTATCGAGGCGCTTGTTTCCGCGGGAAAACTTACTCGCGACATGCGGATCCTGGTCGTCTGCGCGGGCGAGCTGGACCATGCCGTTCTCCTTGGCCTCGGCTTTACAAATGTAATCATCTCGAACCTGTCTCCACCCGACGACGCCGACATGTTTGCCCCGTTCGTGTGGCAACAGCAAGACGCCGAACGGCTTTCACTCGATGACGAAAGCGTGGATTTCTGCATTGTCCATTCGGGGTTGCACCATTGCCGGTCCCCGCATCGTGGCCTGCTCGAGATGTATCGTGTTGCACGGCGCGGCCTGCTCCTGTTCGAACCCTACGATAACGTCACGACTCGCCTTGGGCAGCGACTTGGATTCGGCCAGGACTACGAGCATGCCGCTGTGTTCGCCAACCAATGCGCCGCCGGCGGCGTTTCGAATTCCGGGATCCCGAACTTCGTCTACCGTTGGACGCGCCGCGAAATCGAAAAGACGATCCAGAGTCATGCGCCCATTGCAAATCATGAACTTCGATACGTTCACCGATTCCGAGTCCCATGGAGCCAGTACCGTCTGCGTCGTAATAGGCTGGTGGGCCTCATCGCCGCGCTGCTCGTGCCCATCTTCTGGGTCTGCAACATCGTCTGCCCGCGCCTGGGGAACAATTTCGCAGCGGTGGTGCTCAAACCGACCCTGCCCGGGGATCTTTTTCCATGGCTCACAGCAACCGGCGACGGCGTCCTGATTAACCAGGAGTGGATGCAGACCCGCTACAAGCACGCCGCCTCGCGGGGAGAGTCAGATGCGTAACGCCAACCTGCGCCGGCTCGCGGGACGCGTGGCGGAGTCCGGACTTTTCCACCGGGCGCGGTCATTGTGGGATGTAAACCAGCGGGACTGGAACTTGCCGCTCAGCAAGTGGCAGAAGCTGACGACGGGCATGTTCATCATCCTCCGGGACTACGCCACAGGCCGTTTTCCGCCGACATTCGAAGATCAGCAAGTTGCGTACGACGCTGAAATCAGCTACAGCACGGCCCTTCCCGGCATGACCCCGGAAGAGATCGCCCTGAACGACATCAGGAAACCCTTCTGGCACGGCGCACTCGGACGACGATACATCAACGATTTCACCCGTATCTGCAGAGCGTTGGAGTCCTGCGACGTCGTCCCACCGCAATCGTTGCTCGAGCTCGGATGTGGAAGCGGCTGGACCGCGGAATTCCTGGCGGCGACCGGCTTTGATGTTCTCGGCACCACACTCTCGCCGGTCGAAGTCGATACGGCCCGCCGACGCATCGACAGCTTGACCCGAAAGTGGCCGGCGGCGCACCTGGAGTACCGGTCCGCGCCGATGGAGTCCGTCACCGATGCGGTCGCAGACCGCGCGCCTTTCGACTGTGTCTATGTCTACGAAGCGCTACATCACGCCTTCGATTGGCGGGCCGCAATCGCGCAGGCCTATGATTGCCTGCGTCCGGGAGGCTGGCTCTTGATCTGCAACGAGCCGAACATCTTGCACACCTGCATCGCGTACCGGGTCGCCCGCATTGCGAACATTCACGAGATTGGCTTTGGAAGATCGGCACTGCTGCGCGCCCTCGAACAGTCGGGGTTCAGGCGAACGCGCGTGCTTCGAAATCGCTGCCACCTGTTCGTGCGCCACCACTGGATCGCGGCGCAGAAGTAGCGCTACACGCCGGCAACGTGCCGGTAGACCGCCACCAGGCTTTCGTACCCCGCATCCCGGGAATACTGTTCCTCAAAGACTTCCCGCGCCCTGCGACCAACCTCGCGTGCCGCAACAGGGTCTCGCAAAATACTCTGCACGGACTCCACCAGGCCGGCGGTATCGTCGTAGTCGTAGAGCCACCCGGTCTTGCCATGATCGACGAGATCGGCCATTGCCCCGTGGCGCGGGGCCACGACCGGCGTTCCCGCGGCATAGGCCTCGATGATCGTGCGTCCAAACGTCTCGTACCAGCGCGAAGGCATAACCAGGCAGGCCGCACACCGGAGCTGCTCGAGCACATCTTCCAGTGGCATGCGGCCGGCCAGGTGAACATTGGTCAGGCCCTTTCGCTCGATAATCGTCTCCAGTGCTGCACGTTGCGGTCCCTCCCCGATGATACGAAGCTGGATATCGGGCAATTGCCGCCATGCGTCGAGCAGGAAGGCGAGTCCCTTTTCTTCGCTCAAGCGACCGACGAAGACGGCCCCGCTGCGTTCGTCGCCACCCGGTTCTATATCGTGGTAGAGAAAATTCGGCCGCACCAGGATACGATCCGCGGGCAAGCCGGCCTCGACAAACTTGTCGCGGGCGAAAGGGGTCAACGCCACCCAGGCCGAGACCTGGCGATCCCAGGTGCGCATTCGGCGATGGCGCCTGAGCATGAGCGCCACCGCTGCCGTTTGTACCGCCGACCCGCGGTAACACCGGTGACGAATCCCGGAACCGAGCCCGTTAAGACGACATTCCTCGCAGACGTCCCCGTTGCGAAAATACGTCCCGGCGGGACACATCAGGCGGTAGTTGTGCAACGTGCTGACCGTCGGCACGCCCCGCGTCGCGTGAAAGACCGACGGCGTGATCAACGGAAAGAAGTTCTGAACATGGACCACGTCCGGTTGAAACGTCTCGACGTGATTCTCTATTTCCCGGACGGTTCGCGCGGACCATGACGTGCCCATGAACATCTCCGCGCGACGATGCAACGGCCACGCCTTAACTTCATCGTTGTGGCGAGCGTAGAGCTGAACCTGATGTCCACGGTCCCGAAGGAGTTGAACCTCCTGATCCGTGCATTCATCTTCACCACCACGCTGCTGGTAGTAGTTATGTACCATCAAGATTCGCATAACGCCCGCCGAGTCGCTACTCCTCACCGGGGTCCGAATCGGATGGTGACGCTTCGAGCATCGCGGGTTCACCTGCCTGCAGTGCACGATTTGTGCAATACAGGCCGTTCAGAATGACGAACTGAATCATGAGCGCGATCATCGAATCGCTGGCGTGGCCGTAGACCACGAAGAACCGGAACACGTCGACACAGACGCTGGCAAGTATTGCGATGTGCAACCGTGCCAAACGCAGATCCGGCCACAAGTCACGAAGGCGTCGGATGTGCAGGATACAGCCGTAGACCATAAAGCCGGCTCCAAAAAGAAGGCCGAAAATCCCGAGATCGATAAACATCGACAGCGGGCCGTTGTGGTATGCCCGCGTCGTCACTCGTAGTGAATATTCGGACGAATGGAAGAAATCGAGAAAACTCAACTCGCTGGGATCGAACGCGAAGCCTCGCCCAAGCAGCCAGTACTCTTTCAGGTAGGGTAGCAGCATGCTCCAGAGATTGATGCGCCAGCGTGTCGTGACGGCCGCCGCCTCGCGCGCTTCAAAGCTGATATCCGCGAATGGTACCCACGAGACCGCACGCTGGAACGAGAGCGGCAACATGGTGCCGAGCAAACTCAACAGCAACACGCCGCACACAAGCGCAACGATATACATGGAAATGAGCGGGAAACTTTTGCGTCGCAAACGAAAGAGAATGAACGTGGGAATGACCAGTACCAGGTATAGCGAGGTACTTCGATGGCCGGATAACCCCGAAAAAATTACCGCTATCGACAGAAAAAATCCGATCAGGAATCGGTACCTCCCGCGAAAGGGGAAAAGCGCGAGGGAGAGTATAAACAGATAGGAGATCAGCTTCGAGACCGAGAATCTAAGAATACCGGAACCGGACTCGTAGGCGGTCAACGCCGAACTCGCGGACGTGGCGGCCGGTCGTATGAAATGATAGAGCAACTCCATCCCGCTTGTTCGCACGTACACTTGCTCCGCGATGACCGGAAAGAGCACAGCCGCGAAGAACAAAATGACAGTCAGCCGCCACTCCTTCGGCTTAAGCAGTACTGAATCTGCGACAATGTACAGCGCACAGACGACACAAAGATGCACATAGTGCTTGCCCCCCCAGAGCGAACTTCCAAAAAACCTGATGCCGAAGCCGCGGACCGACATGGTGATCAGCGTCACGAGCAGGTAGCCGATGATCAAGGAGCGCATGACGCTGCTCGACGGGTATGATATTGGCTCGATAGCGCGTTTTAGGAGGAGAATGGGCGTCAGCGCTCCCGCGACGATGTAGAACATCGACAATTCGCCAGGAAATCCGGGGACGTATATCCAGCTGTGGAAGGCCGCGATCATGAAGATGAACGCCCAGTTGATCCTGTTGACCGCCAACACGACCAAGGGCGCGACGGCCAGCATCATTAGGAGCAGCGTGTTCCCGCCAAGGAAACCATAAACGGCAAGGATAACCACAGAGGCAGACACGCCGAAGGCGATGGCCCTCAACTTCACAACTTCCGGAATTACAATTGGTGACGGCATCTAGTGGCGCTCCTTCCGGTCAACCGGACGAAGGCAACCGTTCCAGGCAGGACTTCAGTGCCGACCGTACGTCTTCGCTTCGAACACGATGTACCGGCAGGCGGGACCTTTCTCCACCCTCCGTAACGTCAGCGCCGGACGGATAGACGATCTCGTGCGGCGTCCCCCAGGGATGAAATCCATTCGCGTTCACGAGATCGTCCGACGGGTCGACTGGATCAAACCAGCAGATTTCGACGACGGGCCGTTTAACCGCAGCCGCCAAATGCATAGGCCCGGAGTCGTTACCCACGAAGACCATGCACCGCGCCAGCAATGCGGCGGTCTGCCGCAACGTCAGTTCTCCGGCCGCGCTCGCGCAATCTGGACCCAGTTCTTCGACAAAACGACACGCGAGATCCCGGTCGCATTCGCCGCCCACCACCACGAGGCTCGTGTTATACG
This sequence comes from uncultured Verrucomicrobiota bacterium, assembly GCA_913047795.1. Classification (GTDB taxonomy): domain Bacteria; phylum Verrucomicrobiota; class Kiritimatiellia; order CAJWTS01; family CAJWTS01; genus CAJWTS01. Next base: position 7,037 of record CAJWTS010000012.1, read on the forward strand.
CCTGCATCAGCCATTTACCCACGCCAATGAACCCTTCCGGCGGCCATACCTTTCGTTCGTCGCTGGCACACGGCGCGATCGCCGCGATGCGCGCTGATTCCTTGAAACCATTTCTCTCGATGAACCGATCGACGTGGGCGGTGTCATCCTCCGACCACCACAGTTCGAGTTCGCCGTTTTCGACCAACGCCCCCAAGTGGGACAAAAGACCCAGATTGTGTTCTACTTCATGCTGCTCAACTGCGTCGAGAATCGAATCCGTCAAGAGCCTATCATAACCCCGATTCCACGCACATTTCAACGGATGCACACGTTCACTGAACCCCACTCGCCGGGTACTACCGCTGAAGAACGCCAGGTATGTCGCGTGATTACGATCAATGCCGCGCCGGGGCAGGATGCAGAGATCGTACTTCCCAGCCGCGAGTCGTCGTCGCGCAAACACAAGGACCCGCCACCATCGGCGGTACGGATTCACACGCGCGGTATCCACTGCAATAACCTCATCGACGTACGGACAGGTCTCCGCCAGGTTGTACGCGTCGGCACTCACAACCAGTGTCAGGCGCGCTTTCGGCGCATTCCTGCGCAATTCCCGCAAGAACGATGTGCTGAGCACAAAATCTCCGATGCGGTCGAGGCGAATCACGAGAATCGAGTCGGCATCGGTCAGGCTCGCCGAATCCTCGCCACCCGTGGGTACCCCGATGCCCCAGAAGACGCGTCCGATCCAGCGCGTCACCGCAGGCGAGATCGGCCACGTATACAGGCGATGCAGGATTGAACGCAATCTAACCAACTGAATTTCTCACACTCATCCGACCGGGATCCATCCCCGTCTCCGACATAACCACAGGATACCATAGGCCGCTCCCGCACTCAGCGTGGCGACAACGCCCATGGCCGCGAGCAGGGCCACTACGGACGAGATGCGATGGCCCGCCACAAGCGGTGTCAGCAGCCCCGCGCAGGCAAAGAGCACAGCGATAGGAATGAAATAAGTCAGCGTCGCGCTAATACCAATCGTGCGCAGGACCCGTCGTTCCACATACCATCGCATGAGCACCGCCAGCGGAACGCTTGCCAGTTGTGCCCAGGCGGCCCCCGGGATCCCATACCGCGGAATCAGAAGCACCTGCGCGACGAGAATTGTGCTGGCGGACAGGAAAACGCTCGCAGTCTGGATCCGGACGCGCCCCATACCCAGGAGGTAGCAACTATTCACGATGCTCAGCGGCAGGACAGCGTATCGAATACATAGCAATTGCATCACGAGCGCCGCTCCCGATGCGAACGAATCATTCATCCATATCGCAAGAAGGCTATCGCCGAACATATACAGCGGGACGAGCACTCCCGTCGAGAGGACCAGAATCGTGGTCGTCGCGCGATGATACACGCTGCGAAGGCGATCGAAGTCTTTCTGCTCGAACAACCGCGCCGCAAACGGAAAGAGAAAAGCGAATGCTGCGGCACCCAGAATATGCACCTGCATGATCAGCCTGTTGGCCACGCCGTAATACGCCACGGCTGACGATCCCACGACTGCGACAATCAGGAAGCTGTCAAGATTGGCCACGGCCTGATGAAGCACGTTCTGAAACCAGGTATAGACACCAAACCCGAAACATTCCTTGAGGGCCTGGCCATCCAGCCGCGGCCAGTACACCGGATGCGATTTCATCAACCGCTGCGTCGCGACGGCACAGGCAACCCCATTGCCAAACATCATCAGAACGATGATCGTGAGCACCGACGCGAGCCCATAACCGTTCAGGGCCAAAAAGATACTGATCGCCATGGCGGCCGTGTTTTCCACAATACCGATCACGGCGGCCAGGTCATACCGCTCAAAGCCGTAGAGGCTCGACTGAAAGACCGATTGGAAGAATCTGACGGCAATGCCGAGTCCCCCGATCCGCAGCGCAAGAATAGTCAATGCGGTGTTTTCATCTGAAATAACGAAAACCTTGGTGACGAGCAGCGGCGAGACCAGGTAAACGATTCCTGCCCCGAAGGCACCCAGCAGCAGGTATACGCAGAGCGTGGTCTGCACGACCCTGGCAGCACTCGCGCGATCATGCAGGGCGCGATACTTAGCGACAAATTTGACGGTGGCATCCGTCAGGCCCAGCGATAGAACACCGCCAAGTCCCAGTAAGCTGTAGACCAACATCATGATACCCAAGACGTTGTCGCCGAATTGCCGGCTAAAAATCGGCACAACGATCAACCATAGAAGCAAGCGAACCACACGTTCGGTCGAATTGAGACCGGCATTGGACGCGCCGCGTTGAAAGTCCTTACTCCGCCGATTCCATCGATCGGCGAGGCCGGCGATCCGATTGAACGTCATGCCGCCTCCGACAACATGGCACGGTTCCCCGGGAAGTCATGCGTGGACATGATCATTGTGCTGGAACATTCGAGAGCTTCGATCGAGACTGCCTATTTGCTAACCGGACCGCTAGTATAGCCAGCGCGGGAGGCATTGGAAACCGCTGAATACCGGCGCGAAGCGCAGCGGATGTTCGCGAACGCTCGAACGATCTTTGCGCAACGGATCTCCATAACGAGCAACATGATCGACAGACTGAACCGCTGCCAAGATGTCGATCCGATACCTGCCCGTGTCCCGGTTGATCGAAACGAAGTTGTCATCTGACCTGCGTGGCATCCCCCACAAGCGCAACGTAACGCTCAAACGTGCGGCAGCTGAGTTCATGCAGTCGATCCCGCTGCTCCGCCGCTCCGGCGACGACGCCTTCCAGTTGAGACTCGAGGTCGTCAACCGAGGCTTCCTTGACATAGCAGGTCGGCAATCCGATCTCGTCGACCATCAGCATCCTTGTGTCTACGCCCACCGCGACGGAAGGAATTCCCATTCCGGCAAGGGCCACGCTGGCGTGCAGGCGGTTACACACGGCCGCACGTGCGTGGCGAACCAACGCAGCGTATTCGCCTGCGTGTCGCGGCCAGATCTTGGGCAATTCAATACCGAGATCATCGCACCATTTCCACTCCTCATGATTGTGGCATAGAAACACAACTGGATAGCGGGTCTGTAGTCGCTGGATGAGCTCGCGCATCGTGTCGCGCCACGCCACCCTCCCGATGGCCTGACCAAATTCATGATGGCCCGCGCCCGGCATATAGTTGCACAGGATGGGCCCGTCGGTCGCGGCAGCGGCGACCGTCTCGTTCCCCGCAGCCAACAGAGCCGCACAGGGCAACAGGTGACTCTCAAAGCCCATATCGATCGCAACGCGGTGCGCCAGCGGATCGCGGAACGTGTTAAGGCGACAGGCTCCAAACAGTCGTGACAGGTATGCACGATCCCTGTCGTCTTGCAATGCTCGGTCCCGGCCTTCCCAGGCAAAGGATGCCCCAGACGCGATGTTCAGGATAGTCACCTCCTCGGAAACCCGATGAAGCCCGTGTGTCCACAACAGCTCAGCCCATTCCGCGCGGAAACATCCGTCCCACATGATGGGCGTCCCACAATAGATCCAGAGTGGCGTACGCTGGAAGACTCCATCATGTAGACCGGAGAATATCCGGCTCGCCATATTTCCGGCTCGAACCCGCCCCAGAGGAAGCGCGCCTACCCAGCGCACGGGGTGCCAATACGGATACGCACGCCACGGTCGATGCTTATCGATCAACCTATACTGGCACGATTGGCGGGCGTAGACGGTCTCGAGCACTCGCTGCAACCCAACCCGGATCAGGTCGTCCCCGATGTTTGTCTCGACGGTTGTGATCAGTCCGATGTCCATCATTCTCCTGCGAAGAACGCCGTGGCATGCTGGTGGACGTTAGTTAGGGGCCGCAACCCACCTCGATGGCATCATCCACACGCGACGGCAAAACTGTAGTCGTCAAAGGCCTTCTTCCACCAGTGATTCCAGTTGTCCCCGTAAACACTCGCAGACGGCCCAAATACTTGCAACGTTTACTCTTCGCCCGCAGTGCCGGCTCCGGCCAGCGCGTTCCAATTTTTCAAGTCCAGCCCTGCATCGGTGACGTCAATGTAATGCACAGGCGTTTCCGTCCAGGAACCCGTATTGATATATCGCACCCCGCCCGCAACGACATCTTCGGCAAAATGCGTGTGGCCGCAGGTAACCGCCTCGAAACCATGCTCCCGTGCATAGTCCGTGGCGGCGATGAGTACACTGCGACGCAGGTAGCGATAAAGCAGCGACCAGCGCTTGGCGTACTGTGCCACGTGAACCGGTTCGGCGCCGAGCCACATGCGGAATCGATGCATGCACCTGAACGAACGCACGAACCACCGGTAGCGACTCATGACACTGTCGAAGTCATATCCGTGGTTGATATACAGTTGCTTGCCGATACGAAAGTCACGACAGAACTCAATCCGGCCGGCATCTTCCATCTGATACTCGTCGTCGTGGTTGCCGTACACCCATATCACCCGCCGCGAAAGCGACTCATCACGCAATCGCTCAAGCAGACGTTGATGCGATTCCGGAAGATCGTGATGGACGAAATCGAGAATGTCCCCGTTCAATATCAGCGCAACACCGTCCGGCAATTCGTTCAGAAACTGTTCAAGAAGAGCGTCCTGGAAATGCTGTGACCCGAGGTGCACATCGCTGATCACGTACGCTCTCATGCCGGGTCTTCGGAATCTATGCGCCGTTCGAGATCCGTGCCACGGCGCACAATGCCGGCCACGCCAATTCCCAGGATCGCGCCAAACATCCACCCATTCGCCGGGATCTGAAGATTAAAGTCACCGACCGAGTGGATCGTCATGGCGCAGATCGCAAACAGCGCACCCAACACCCATTGAAACCGTCTGGACGGTGGTCCGGTGGACGGGGCTTCGCGAAAATAGCCAAGCCCGAGCAGCCCCAGGACGCCGGATGCGGCCACGCCGAACAGCACGAAACCGACAATGCCGTACTCCTCAAGCAACTGGACCCAATCGCTGTGAACCTTGTAGGAGAAAAGGTGAAAGTTCGGTCGTGTCGGCCAACGGCCGGCCGCCCTATCCCCATCCGGTGACGGACCCGTGCGAAGCCAATAATGTTCGTGCATGCCCGCGCCGACGCCAAAAACCGGCTTCTGCTTCCAGGCGCGGACCGCGGACATGATCATGTTGACACGATGACTATGCTCCAGTTCGGTGTAAGGGTAACGCTTGAATCGCTCGACGTAAGGGTGTTCCGATTTCAAGAATGCCGCCACGCCGCCCACCAATGCCACGAGCAACACGACGCGCATCGACCAGCGCAGGATCCGCGGCCATTGCACGAGTCCGATCATGATCGCGAACAAAATCATACCCGCAATCGTGATGCCACCCCCGCGCGACTTGCTCCAGATGACACACCATACGGCGACGGCACAGAGCGCCAGGGCGGCAAGTCGCGGGACCGTGCGCGTGGAACGCGCGAACGCGACTCCCAGACCAAGCGCCAGCGCGAACTCCATTGCACCGGCGAAATGGTCGGGGCAAAAGTAGCTTCCCGAGGCACGATCGTCCCGCCAGTACTGAATGAATCCATCACGCCAAAGCACGACGCGACTGCCGTTCAGGGCGTGATTCACCAGCCCGTAAACGCCTTGAACGGCGAGATTAAGAAGGAGGCCAAGATGCAACGCACGAACCTGGCGACCGGAGAACCCGTATACGATCTGAACACCGATCAAGAACGGCAGCAAAATAAGCAGAAAACTGCGTTCCGCACTCATGTAGACCTCTGTTTGCAGAAAACGGATAAGTGCGTAGAGAAGGAACGGGACGCATCCCGCGATCAGAATCCACATCAGGCGGGCATCCGCGGGCGATTCCCTCAGCAACTCGTGGCGGCCGTAACAAAGGCGCAGACAGAAAAAAGCGAACCCGAGAAAGATGCAGGCCGCGAAAGGCCAAAACCACCAGAAGGCCCAGGCCCCGAAAATCCAGGGCCCGCCAAAGATTGCTATGGCCGTAAAGATAAACGAGAACTGTTGCAGCTGGCGGTCGCCGCTCATCCCGTATCGTCCGCCAGGTTCATCAGGTACTGTCGGTACGCATTATCTCCGAGGCCCTCGGCGCTGCGGATCAGCCCGTCGCGATCGATAAAGCCCATGTTATGGGCAACTTCCTCAATGCAACCAATGTTCAAGCCCTGGCGGCTTTCGACGGTGGCCACAAAGTTCGCCGCTTCCAGCAGGCTCTGCGGCGTTCCGGTGTCGAGCCAGGCGATACCCCGCCCAAGGAGTTCCACATAGAGCTCGTCCCGCTCGAGGTAAGCGTTATTGAGATCGGTGATCTCGAGCTCGCCGCGCGCGGATGGCGTCAGCCCGCGTGTCAACTGCACGACCTGTTCGTCATAACAATACAGACCGGGCACGGCGTAGCGGCTCTTCGGCTGGGCAGGCTTCTCCTCGATGCTGATCACCCGTCCGTCCGAGCCGAACTCCACGACCCCGTATCGTTCGGGGTCCTGTACAGGATAGCCGAATACCGTCGCGCCATCCGCACGCGCCAGCGCCTTGCGAAAGAAACTCATGTCGCCGTAGAAAAGGTTGTCGCCCAGGATCAAGCACACGGGCGAACCATCCAGGAAATCCGCTCCCAACAGAAATGCCTGCGCAATCCCCTTTGGCTCGGGTTGTGCCACGTACGAGAAGCGAACGCCAATGCGCTCCCCGTCGCCCAACAACTCTTCGAACAACGGGAGGTCCTGCGGCGTTGAAATGATCATTATGTCCCGAATGCCACCCAACATCAGGATCGAGAGCGGGTAATAGACCATCGGCTTATCGTAGACCGGCAACAGCTGCTTGCTCATCAGGCGCGTCATGGGATACAGCCGCGTCCCTGCGCCGCCGGCCAGCACGATGCCCTTGCGACCTTTATTCGATGTGGCACTCATAAGCGCCGCACGGTAGGTTTTTCTATCCCGAATTGGCAAGCGAAAACGGGTTTTGACAGTCGCTGGATCGCGGAATACCGTGCAGGTCCACGTATTCAGTTTATGCGAATTCTTGTTACAGGCGGGGCTGGGTTCATCGGAAGCCATCTAACCGAACGCCTCCTGGCGCGCGGGGACGAGGTTGTCGTTTTCGATGACTTCAACGACTACTACGATCCGGCCTTGAAACGGGCCAACCTGGCCGATGTAAAAAACGCGGGAACGCTTCGTATCCTCGAAGGCGACATCCGCGACGCCGCAACGGTGGCCGATGCCTTTGCGAATACGGCCTTCGACGTCGTCGTGCACCTCGCCGCACGCGCCGGCGTCCGCCCCAGTCTCGAAGACCCGCTGCTCTACGAGGAAGTCAATTGCCTCGGAACCCTCCGGATACTGGAGGAGATGCGTCGCCAGGGTTTGCGGCGACTGGTTTTTGCATCGTCCTCGAGCGTCTACGGAAACTCCGCGAACCCGCCTTTCACGGAGGACGAGGTCATCAACCGCCCGATCAGCCCGTATGCCGCAACCAAGGCCGCAGGTGAACTGCTATGCTACAACTACTATCACCTCTACCAAATCTCCGTCACCGCTCTTCGATTCTTTACGGTGTACGGCGCACGCCAGCGGCCGGACATGGCGATCCGCAAGTTCACGACCATGATCGATCAGGGCGAGCCCATCCCGTTCTACGGCGATGGCTCGACGGAACGGGACTACACGTACTACACCGACATCGTCGAGGGCGTCGTCGCATCGATCGATCGCGACCTGGGCTACGAGATCGTTAACCTGGGCGAATCGCAGACGACGTCGCTATCGCAGCTGGTCGGCCTGATCGAGGAAAACCTGGGGAAACAGGCCGTGCGCAACCCACTGCCGATGCAACCGGGAGACGTCGATCGAACCTACGCCGACGTCTCGAAGGCACGACGCCTCCTCGACTACAACCCGACAACGCCGATCGCGGACGGAATCCGGGCGTTCGTCGCCTGGCACCTGGCACAGACCCGCTAGCTAGTCGATCGGCTCGAGCTCGTGCATGGCGACGTCCAGCGCAACGCCCTGCCCAATCATGTCGACGTTGAGAATGACGCGCGTTCCGCCCTTGACCTTCTGTACGCGACCCTCGATGCCCTGAAAGGACCCGCTGGTAATCCGCACCTGGCGTCCCTCCGTGAACGCCTCGCAGGCGCCCAGCGTCTCGTCCACCTCGAGCGCCCGGCGCACCTGGCCAAGCTCGTCGAGAAACGTTGACTGCGCCTGGACCTCGATCACGCGCACCACGTGGTTACTCTTGAGCAGGTCGACGCGGCGCTCCTGATCATAGGCCGTGAACACATACCCGGGAAAGACCGGCTTCAAGACGTGGACCTTGCGGCGTTGATAAACCTTCGTCTCGGAACGCAGCGGCAGGTAGTGCGGGAAGTCGTGCACCTTACAGTACTCCGCCAGTTTCTTTTCGCAACGCGGTCGTACATGTATGACGTGCCAGTCCACGGGGAGGAATTAAAGGCCAACATCCACTGTCGGTCCAACGCTAATTCTGATACCTTCGCACGAATTGCCGCGCGAGGCGGACATCTCAAGCATGAGAGAACGGTGCATTCTTAGAACGGGTTTCTTGATTGGCGCGTTGTTCGGCACGCTCTGCGCGGCAGAACCGATCGTCATTGTGCGCGGCACGCTCTCCGTTCCCGATCGTTCCGAGCTCAGTTTTGCCAACAGCACCGCAGCCCGCATGGGCGCCTGGTTGACCGCGCTTGGGTTGCCACACAAAACCGTCGACGAAAACGCTGTCCGGCACAAGGGCCTGCCCGCGGGCGGCCTGGCGATTCTCGCCTATAACCCGCAACTGCCCGCCGACGTCGCGGCGGCCCTGGAGCAATTCGTAAAATCCGGAGGACGCCTTATTGTGTTCTATTCCTCCGATGTGGAACTGGCCCGGATCATGCGCGTACGCCTGGGTGCCTATATGCCCCAGACCTACGAGGGACAATGGTCAACGGTTCAATTCACGTCAGCACCGGAAGGCACCCCCGGGCAAATACGCCAATCCTCATGGAATATCCGCCCGATCTATCCTCTGAAAGGCGACGCATCCAAGGTCATTGCGTGGTGGCACGACGCGGACGGAAAGCGGCAGCCACAGCCCGCCTGGGTGCAAACCCCAAACGGCCTCTGGATGTCGCACATCCTGTTGGACGGCGACCGGGAGGCAAAGCAACGCATGCTGCTTGCGTTGCTTGCGCAGTACGACCCAACGCTCTGGCGGCATGCCGCCCAGCACCAAATCGGCGCGGTACAAGCCATCGGCCGGTACAAGCAATTGCGTGACTTTGTGCGTGCGCTGGAGAACACCGAACGCCACTCCGCATCGGGCAAACGCATCAAGGATATCGCGCGCGTCATCAAGTGGAAAGCGCTCGATCTGCGGCAGCAATTCATGCAGCGGCGCTACAGAGACGTCCTGGACACGGCGGCAGAATTGCGGCCCGCGATGATTGAGGCCTACAGCCGCATGCAGCGTCCGCGCGCCAAGGAATTCCGGGGCATGTGGGATCATACCGGCGCGGGGCTGTACCCGGGGAAATGGTCGCGCACCTGCCGTACGCTACGCGACGCCGGCATCACGGCCGTGTTCCCCAATATCATGTGGGCCGGCGCAGGCCACTACCCCAGTCAACATGTTGCGCCGACCAAAACCCTCGCCGCGCATGGCGATCAACTGGCGCAATGTCTCGCCGGCGCACGCAAGTACGGGCTCGAATGCCACGTGTGGAAGATCTGCTGGAACCTGGCCGAGGCGCCACCGGAATTCATTGCACAGCTCAACACGCAGGATCGCCTGCAGAAATCCGCAACCGGTGAGACGATCCATTGGCTCTGCCCGAGTGACCCGCGCAACACGCGCTACGAATTGGACGCCATCGCCGAAGTGCTCGCGAACTACGCCGTGGACGGCATTCACCTGGACTACATTCGGTACCCGGACGCCGAACATTGCTTTTGTACTGGATGCCGAAACCGCTTTGAAACCGACACCAAGCGTAAGGTTAGACGCTGGCCCGCTGACGTCCGGCGGGGACGACCCGCCGGCCGTTTCGCGGCATGGCGGCGCACGCAGTTACAGCACTTCGTGCGCGATGTTCGTGAAACGGTCGCACGCAGCCGGCCCACGGCGAAACTTTCCGCGGCGGTATACGGCTCCTACCCCGGTTGCGCACAGAGCATCGGCCAGGACTGGCTCGGCTGGCTTAACCGCGGGTACCTGGACTTCGCCTGTCCGATGAACTACTTCAACGATCTCGACCAATTCACGAAATACGTCCATCGTCAGAACGGACTGCGCATCCGACACGGTCGGATCTACCCCGGAATCGGCGTGACCGCGCGCGAAAGTCGATTGTCCGCGGTGCAGACGATCGATCAGATCAACGTTGTTCGTGCGGAATCCCTCCCCGGCTTCATGCTCTACGGACTGAGTCCCGTCATGCACCGCGAGGTTTTGCCCTTCCTGCGACTGGGAATCACAGCGCCGCCGTAGTTGCTCACATCGGCACAGACAGGTCCCGATCGACAGCATGTTCGAAACGGGAAAGTCGCTGAAACGCCTTTACCTTTTCCGTGCGATCGACGGACGCGCCGTTCCAGTGAGCCGTATGCGTCGCTCCACGACCGTCGAAAACTTTATGGCTTCTGTGCGACCAGCGTACAGAGCGTTCCCACGGATGGAAACAGCCGTGTCAACGGGACGATCAGTGCACGTTTGCAGTCGCGCAGCATACTCTTGTCATCACGGTTTTGAAACGTGTGCACATGCTGTAGCCGTATGATTTCGAACGATTGCGCGGCAAACAAGCTGCCCAGTTCGGAAAGCACGTATTCCCGCCAGTGGAAACCGTAATACCTTGATCCGGCTCGCGCCTCGTAATCCTGGATCGGCGTCTGAATGGATCGGCCCATGAGCAGCCGAAGCCGGACATCGAGCTTCGCCATGTTGGGCACCGTGACATACACGCGGCCGCCAGGAGCCAGGATGCGATAAATCTCCCGGACAAAAAGAACCGGGTTAAAATTGAAATGCTCCATGGTTTCCCAACACGTAATGGCGTGAAACTTGTTATCTGGATACGGCAAGGTATTGCTCGCGTCGCGCAAATCTCCGAAGATATCCAATAGATCGATAAATCGAATGTCGATTCCATTATCTTCGTACAACGGTTTCAGGCGATACGCTTCAGGATCATCGCCCTCAATCACCGAAACCCGCTCGGCGACATCACGCTTATAGACAAAAGGCAGATAGCTATAGAAGGGGCCGATTTCGAGTAACTCGTCGACGCGCAGGTCTTCGAGCCCGAAATCCACGTAGCAGGTGTAGAAGCGATCACGGTGGATGCGCCAGTACTCATGCGCGCCGTCCACGACGCCGGCCTGCTCAGCCAATGATCGGGCGAATTCGAAATACTCTTGCTTTGTCATCGCACGGGGCAGGCACTGAGATCCAGGCTACCGGCCCTTGGTGAATGTCACGGATCGGCCAGCGAGATGTCAAACCGTATCCGATCAAACTCAGAAATGCAATCACGGCCGGGATGCCACGTGCATCTCTGTTAACGCGAGGACAACGATTGTACTCTGGCGTCCCGGCGCTACCGCAAATCTTGGCCGATGTAATCGAAGACATGCCGGTAGAGCTAAAGCAGAGTCGGCACGTCCTGTGGCGCCGCGCAAAGATGCGCTGCTCCATGTGCGCGCAATTCCTGTTCCGAGCGAAATCCCCAGAGCGCGCCAACCGGGGTCATGCCCGCCGCAACAGCGGTTCGCATATCGGTGTCCGTGTCCCCGATGTAGAGAATCTCGGCCGGGCATAAGCCCCAGTCACGCGCGATCTCGAGTGCCCCCCTCGGGTCCGGTTTGAGCGGCGTTCCCTCGCGCGCACCGCGCACGATCGCGAAGGTCCCGGCCTCGAAATACCGGTCCACCACCCGCTGCGTGGCTTCATCGGGCTTATTGGAGAGCACGGCCATTGGGATCTGCCTGGCCTCCAGGTCGGCCAGCAGGTTCGTTATGCCGTCGTACGGCCGTGTCTTGTCGAAACAACGGCGACCATATTCGACCCGCATCTCCTCCATGCAGACGGCAACATGACCCTCCGCGTCTTCCGGAAGCGCACGCCGCACAAGTGGCTCTACCCCGTCGCCGACGAATTGCTTATAGGCCGCCACGGGATGCAGAGGGAAACCATTACGCTCCAGAACGGCGTTCATCGCGTCCGCGAGATCGTCGATCGTGTCCAGCAAGGTTCCGTCGAGATCAAAGATAACAGCGCTGTGCATCATAAGCGGTACGCGGACAGGCATCGCGGCGTCTATCGCCGCCGCACCCGGTCGATCGGATGCGCTCTTGCCGGCGGGCGCACCCGCTGGAATGCGGCGCAGAAGTTAATAAACCAGCATATCCGCAGGGCCAGTCGTCTACGCCCGAGTATGCTGATGCATGCACCCGTCGTCAATGATTCCACGCATCACCCACCACGATCGCGAGGACTTCGTCAAGTCGATCGATCGTGTAGTCCGGGTGCGTGGTCGTCATCGCCTGGCCGTTTGTAAGAAAGGCGGAAAGACAACCCGCCCGGCGCGCGATCTCAACGTCGAAGTCATAATCTCCAACACAGAGGATCGACGGCACGGAAACCCTTAGCATCGAGGCCAATCGAAAAATCCCCTCCGGATCCGGCTTCGGCCGTATGTCATCGTCGCGCGCGATCATGGCCACAAAGTGCTCCGGCCCGAGGCGCGGAAAATTTTCGAGGGACCGGACAACCGCGCGCCGCATGTTGCGTGTCAGAATGGCGAGTGGCAGGCCGTGTTCGACCAAAGCCAGTACGAGATCCTCCGCCCCAACGTTCGGCTCGGCGCGTTCGGCGGCCTCCATTTCGTAGCGATCGAGCACGGATTCCGGGTCCGCGCGATCGCCCGGCAGGTTATGCACGTATTCCAGGATCGGCGTCCCTACGGGACATCCAAGCTCGCGGCGGATACCGGCAAAATCGATCTCGCCGGGACGTGTCAGCGTGCCGTCGAAGTCAAAGACGACCGCCGCGACGCAGGCTGGCTGATGGTCAGGCCTCACGTATACACGCCTGTGCCCCACGTGGAATTCGAATCGAGATCACCCGTCCGGCGCGCCGTGAAAGCTTTTCTCCACAGCTCACGCGAGCCCCGCCCGGCCATGGATTTGCGATCTTGAACGTACCCCCGGTTTCGCACTCTACAACGATCGAGACCGTCTGCCCCTTCTCACGAACCGCGCTGACCAGGAAGGCGCCCTCCGTACGCATGCGGCTGAAGGAGCAGTTGCGCCAGCGCCAGGGAACACCGGCAAAGATGTGGTTCACGCCCCGACGGGTGTGTAGAAACATCTCCTGAATCGCCGCAACGGATCCCATCGCGCCGTCGACCTGCATCACATCGATCAACGTCTCCCGATTGGGCGGCCGCGCACCGCGGCCCACTAACGAAAACCCCGATGCCCATGCGTCGTGCACCGTGCCGCCGCCTTCGTTGGTGAAAAAGCGATCGAACGCTTCGAGATAAAATTCGGCCGCCTCCCCATTCCCAAGCCGGCAATGCAGCGCCGACGCCCAGGAGAGGCACCATCCACTCCAACGTCCGGGTCCGTGCCGAATCCAATCTGCGACGCTTTCGTCCACGACAGCGGCCCAGTCGGGATCGTTCGGATCGATCACGTCGAAAGGCGTAATCGCGCCCAGGTGAGAGTGATGCCGGTGACTCTCCTCGAGCCGCAGACCGTCCCACAGCCCGATGGATGCCGGGCGATCGCCGCCGGGACCGTCAACCAGGGCCGCCTTGGGCAGTTTCGCCATGATGCGTGCCCACACCGGCCGCGGTTTACGACGCAGGATCCGTGAGGCATCCGTACAGGCTTCGGCCAGCGCGTGAACACAGGCCAACTGGAAACTCGCATTCTTACCCCATGCATTCATCTCGGCCCCGCGATACTCCGGCGACACGCTGACAGGTAAACACAACCGGCTCCCATCGCGCTCCAGCATCTCTTCGTACACGCGCATGGCGCTGACCATGAAGGGGTAAGCGCGCTTGAGAAACGCTCGATCGTCAGCGTAGCGGTAGTAGCGGTACATCATCAACGCCACCCAGGCCGTACAGCCGTGGTCCACGCTGCCGGTCCAGAACCCGCCCATGCACATGCACCGGTCATCGACGGCGTGTGGCAACATCATGCCGTCATCGATACCCAGGAAAACATGCGCGTTTTTGCGCAGCTCAGACTCCCAGGAGAAGATCAGATCGAAAAGCGGCAAGAGGTGCTCCAGGCGATTGCCGTGATAGGCCGGCTGGTAGCACATCTGTACGTTGATGTTGAAGTGATAGTCGCTGGACCACGGCGGCATGCGATATTCTTCGATCCACGGGCCTTGCAGCGTCGCCGGGACCCCCGCCGGATTCGTAAACCCGGCGAACTTGTACATGCCATAGCGGTACAGAAACGCCAGGCGTTCATTGGGTATCACAAGATCCGGTACGTCACGCCAGTAGCGCGTCCACCACTTCCGGTTCGCTCGCTCGACTGTTTTCGCGCGATCCGATGCTACCTCGCAAGCCGTCGCCGAGGCCGCGGCGCGGGCAGATTTCTCATGCTCGCCACGCTCGACCCCAATCACGACACCCGCCGCCGTGCGCCGGCAGGCAACGCAGACTGCGGGATCGGCGGGCAGGGCCTGGGTCCACCCAAACACGCCGGACGATCGAAATTTTCGTGGCGCTGCGAACGAAATCGATCGCAGGTATTCCTCCAGGAAACTCCAGGCCGTCACCGTCCGGATCGGGGTATTTGCGAGTGATCGCGGTAGGGACACCGTCACCGCGTTCGACTCCATCGCAAGCACGATGCGGACGCGATAGCGATGCTTTCCACGCACGGCATGGATAACGGCCGTGCCGTCGCCCGTTTCCAGCACCCCGCGAGTTAATTCCACGCCCGGACCAAGGTCGATATCAATCCGACCCAGCGGCAGCACGCTCGGCCGCTCAGGCTCCCCCTTCACCCCGTCGCCGGTCTCAAAGAGTTGTCGCAAGGACGTTTCATCGCCACGTTCCAGGCAACGGCGGATACTGGCGTACGACATCCCTTCGCGCCATGCCATGCCGCCGCGGTGATCCCAGAGATCCGCCCGCCCCAGCGTGATGCGCAGCCAGCGCCCCTCGCCCCATATCATCGCGCCCAGCGTGCCGTTGCCCTGCAGAATCCCGGTATGCGTGCGCGGCAGGGGGAAATCCCATTCGTATGCCGTCTTCATCGTCAACGTCTCCTTACGGATCTGATTAAGGCAGTAGAAAAGCGGTCGTCGGAACAAATGTCGAGTTCCTTTGCGGGAGGGTTATTCTGAAGGTTTGCACACGCCGGAAGAAAACGATATGGATGCGGTACAGGAGAAGCTCAAGGAGATTGCGGTTTAGATGAATACTCACCAGCAGGCAGACCAGAACCTCGCGGCGTTGCGTGCCAACTCCTATCCGGGACGCGGAATCGTCATTGGGCAGACCGGCGACGGCGCTCGGTTCGTTCAGGTCTATTGGATCATGGGACGTAGCGCAAACAGTCGGAATCGCGTATTTGTCCAGGACGGAAACGTTGTTCGTACAGCACCCTACGATGAGTCTAGGGTCGAGGACCCATCGCTGATCATCTACAACTGCACGCGCATTCTCGACCGTGCACATATCGTCACGAACGGCGATCACACCGATACGATTCACGATGGGCTCGCCGGCGGTGAGTCATTTGAATCATCTCTGCACGCACGCACGTACGAGCCCGATGCCCCTAACTACACCCCGCGAATCGCCGGAATGGTGGATCTCGCCGCGCCCGTGCACGCCTACCAGTTCGCCGTGCTCAAAACTATCGACAACGATCCCTCGCTTCCCGTGCGGCATTTCTACGCATTCGAGCGGGGCATGCCCGGTATCGGTCACATGGTCACGACCTACGACGGTGACGGTGACCCTCTGCCCTCCTTCAGTGGTGACCCGCAACCCGTCCCGGTTCCGGATTCGGTCGATGCGGCGCTCGAGCTCTACTGGTCCGCGATGAACGCGGACAACAAGGTGTCCTTGCTCGTCAAGTTCATCGATCCCGTGTCGGGCGCCTGCGAGACCCGGATTACGAACAAACACGACTGAATACGCAACGGGCTGGGTCGGCCATGGCTGCTGTGGTCGGCGCGGGAATCCATACGCCCCTGATCTCGGCAGGAAATGTGATCCGGGCCGGTACCCGGTGTCGCATCGGCAAGAAATTCTCCTCCGTTATCGAGTGGCACCCTCCTGCCGATCGGCGCGATTTTCCCCGCCAAACCCGTGGGTATAAAAGATCAGGGGTTACGCCTTACGAGAATTGTGCTTTTGGTGCGATTTCGGCTTGCGTTTGTCTGGTTTTTCTAATATCTTTAACGGTCCGGTTCGGGATTAGGAGGAACTCTACTGGTATGAAGCGGCTTCTTGCAATGGTGATGGATTTTCTGGACGGGCGCTATCTCGCCTTTGACACCCCTGGCGATACACGCTCGTTTTTTGCCACGGGTGTGGTCGCATCTGCCGGCATTTATGAGTTGAGCTCGCTCTGGCCGTTCCTGATCGAGGCCACGCCAATACAGCTATTGTTCCTTCTCGTCGTATTCTTCACCGTCATGGCGATCTGCGTCGCCCTGATCCGCGAGTGCCTCTCGACGCGAACCGCGGCATTGCTCGGTCTCTGCGGCTGGAGTCTCGCACTGGCTCAAATCGTCGCCATGGCCGTCCGTTAATCCGGCCACAGCCGATAGCGATGCACCTCCCCGTCCCGTCACGGGCGTTCTCTGGCCGCGATCGTAGTTGACATCGTGCAAATGGCCTGCAAAACATCATTTTCTCGTGATCGATGGCGAAACCCTCGCAGATGGTTCTGACTGATATACTTGCCGATATCGTGTATAATGTACCTGAGAGGCCGATCGAACCATCGACATCCCCCATCAGGTCCACTCGCGAAGGAGATCGATACAACATGAAGGCACGGTCGAACCGCAGGTTGCATGCGCGGTCTACGGCGAGCGCGCCGACAGCGCATGCCATGGCAGGCCTGGCGATATTCGCCGCTGTCTCTCTCATCGGCGGAAGCCTTCAGGCCCAGATGCCTTCGATGGATCACCGGTCGACCGAGCCCTGGCTCGGCAACGTCGTGCTGACTGCGCGGGCGACGACGCCGCAGTCGGCGAGCCTTTCCGTCGGTCTCTGGCTTGATGACGTGTGGATCGCGAAGTGCGGGGGAGCGTTCCTGCTACAGATTGAACCCGGACTGGACGGCATCAAGGCGCACGTCGGTTACGGCGGGCGCTATTGGATCGTGGCCGGCGCCATCAAGTTATCGGCACTCTACACATGGTCCAACCCGATCGACGCGGACCCCGATCAGTTCTACATCGGCGCAGAAACGGAACTCGCCTTTGGCTACGCGATTGGCAGCGTAGGCGTCTATACGCACGTGGATGGCGACGACCACGATCACTCGACAATCGTATCCACGTCCCTCGGGATTGCCTTCTAGCCCGACCCACGGGCACTTGATTTTCGGTCCATGACCGCGCATACTTCTCGCCTGAGATTCGCGTAATGATCGGCATAACTTCCAGACTTCAGCTCATTATCGCGCTCGGCTTGCTTTCCGTCGCGTGTTGTCCGTCGCAGGCCGATGACTGGACTTTCTTTCGCGGCCCCCATCTGAACGGTACGTCTGACGAAGCGGACTGGTCGGCCATCTATCCCGAGACGGGGCCCCGCATCGCATGGGAAAAAGCGGTCGGTAACGGCGCGTCCAGCGTCGTGGTCGCCGGCAACCGTGTCGTCACCATGGGCAACCGCGCCGGCAAAGACGTTGTCGCCTGCCTCAGCGCGGACGACGGCGAAGTCCTGTGGGAATTTGCATATGACTGCGCCTTCGAGGCCCGCATGTTCGACGGAGGCACGGCTTCAACGCCGACGATTGACGGAGATCGCGTCTACACGCTCAGCTACCTCGGGCATATCTTCTGCCTCGGCCTCGCCGATGGAAAAGAAATATGGAAGGCGCACGCCAATGACTCCGGTGGCTCTCCGCCTCGCTGGAAATATGCCGGATCGCCCCTCGTCGATGGCGATCTTGTCATCTTCGACATCGGCGGCAAGGACGCCTCGACATTGGCTCTCGACAGGAAGACCGGCAAGCGGGCCTGGGCCGCCGGCACCGATCCGCCGGGTTACGCCAGCCCGATTCCCTACACCTATAATGGTCAACGCGCCGTGCTGGTTTTCAAGTCGCGGGCGATGATCAGTGTTGAAGCCGCCTCGGGTAAAGAACTGTGGCGCCTGCCCTGGCGATCCGCATACGACGTGAACGCGTCGACTCCGATTGTGCTCGACGACCGTGTGCTAATCTCGTCGGGCTACCCCGGCGGACGGGCCGCCATGTTTCAGCTTACGGATGGCGATCCACGGCGTCTCTGGCGCAACGATGACATCAAAACCAAGATGAGCAGCCTGGCCGTTCACGCCGGGCATGCCTACGGAATATCTGAACGCGGCGGACGACTCCTCTGCATCCGTCTCGAAACCGGCAAGAACGTGTGGGAGCAAAAGGGGTTCGGTCGCTTCGGAACATTGATGATTGCCGGGGACAAGCTCGTGATTCTCACTGACAGTGGCGAACTGGTTATCGCGGACGCTTCCTCAAAGGCCTACAGCGAACATGCGCGTGCAAGTGTACTGCGCGGCACATGCTGGGTGAACCCGGTCCTCGCGAACGGTCGCATCTACTGTCGCAACAACATCGGCACGCTGCGCTGCGTCGACGTACGTTCCGCCGCCGGGGAGTAGCCCGCCGATCCGGTGCGGTTGCAGTCTGACTCGCAATGAAGCTCGGAATTCTTCTCAACGCGTTCTACACAAGTATTCCGAACCCGCACGTACGCGGGCGGCCGCTTGACCCTGCAGATCCGAACCTCAACCTCGCTGACCAGTTGACCGTGGCGCAGGAGATCGGCATCAAGAACGTCGAGATCCAGGCGCCGCTACAACACGCCACGCCGAAACAGATCCAGGCCCTCAAGCAGGCCCTCGATGCCGCGGATGTCCGCGCAGGCTCCGTGCACGCACCCTTCCCCGTCTATGACGAGGGTGCGATGGACGATATTTCTTCACCCGACGAAGCAGTACGCGATGCCGCGGTCGCGACGATCGCGGCCGCCATCGACCTTGTGGCGCCGCTGCAACCGGACGCGCTGGTCTTGCACCCCTGTGGCGCGCGAATGGGCGACGGCCTTCAACTGGATCAAGACGAGACCCGACTACAGGCACGAACGGAGGCCTGTGTGGAGAGCCTCGTTCGGTTGAGCGAACACAGCCAGGCACAGGCGATCTCCCTGGCGCTCGAAAACACCCTGCCCGGCGACCTTGAGCAACCCGATGACCTGATCACGATCGTGGATCGCGTCGCCCGTCCGAACGTCGGGCTCTGCCTCGATACCGGACACGCCATGATCGCAGGCGTCGATCCGGGCGAAACCGTGCACCGGATGGGTTCGCGCCTGCGCCACATCCACGCCCACGACAATCACGGAGTCGTCGACGAACATCTGTTCCCGTTTCTCGGAGACGTGCCCTGGCGCTCTCTTTTCGACGCCCTGCACGCGGTCGCGTTCGAGGGAATTTTCATGCTCGAGGTCGCATCGATCAATGCCGCAGCAAATCGAGACCAACTTGCACAGCTTCGCGAGATGGGTTCGTTCATGGAATGACACACGTGCGCCGGCACCTTTTTTTCGATTTTGGCAACACCCTTGTCGACAGTGACGCTGCGGCGGGCGCGGCGCGACGTGCTGTTACGGTGCGTGCCGCATCAGGGAGCGGGATCGAGCCAACGGCTAATGAGCTGCATACCCGGTCGGAGCACGCCTGGGTCGCAGCCGCGGAGAAAGTCGACCGCGACTACTATGCTCCGCTCGGCGACGGCCCGATTGACTCCCAACTCGCCGCCGAGCTCGTCATCGCGGCATACAGCCGTCACCTGCTTGCCGCGTTCGGATCTGAGCTCACCTCGTCGGCCGTCCGCACCCTATCCGACGCCTACCTGCAGGAACTGGCACTCAGCACAGCGCTTCTCCCGGGCGTCGGCGAGGCGCTGGCCGAACTCTCGTCGGCCGGATTCAGAATGGGAATCATCTCGGACAATATGGTCGAGTACGTCGAACCCCCACTGCGCCACCTGGGGCTTGCCGATCACTTTGAGCCCGTGATAATTTCAGGACGAGAAGGGCCGGGCGTCATTAAGCCCAATCCCGAAATCTTCCGGCGCGCCCTGCGGGCCGCCAACTGTGAGGCATCGAACGCGGTCATGATCGGAGACAACCTTGAATGCGACATCGCGGGTGCGCGGACCTGCGGCATGCGGGCCGTCTGGTTCAACCGAGCAGCAGACATTCAGGCCTCCGATCAGGAGCCGTACGCGATTGTGGACGATCTACGCGAACTTCCCGATCTCTTAATCTGAGCAACGCCGCATGACATCCGATCAATTTGGCTTCAATGCGTTCTGGTGGGAAACCCTGAGCACGAAAGCGGAGATCGTTGCGGTGACCGAAGAACTTGCCGGCATGGGCTATCGGTACATCGAGTGGAAGGATACCAGCTTTGCGCCGGACCTGGCCCGCGGCCTGCGTCTCGCCGTGGACGCGGGTCGAGACGCGGGACTGCGCGTCAGCAATCTCGTCATGTTGCGCGACCCGGCGGGAGACGACGCCGACCGGGCCGTGGCGGACTTGAAGGCCGCGATCGATGCCGCAGCGGATTGCGAGATCGGGATCCTGAATACCAACACGGGATGGCCACCGCCGCCCGGCGCAGCGGACGGCGAGCAATGGTGGATGCCACCCGCGCCGAAAACCGGTCTCGCATGGGATCGTCTCTTCACCTCGATGGAGGCAATCCTGAAACATGCCGAAGCACGCGGGGTGGTCATTGCAATCGAATCCGTGGTGGGTAGCATGTGTCACGACTTTCACAGCACAGAGACCCTTCTACGGCGTTTCCAGAGCGATGCACTGGCGTTGACCTTCGACCCCTCCCACTTTTTTCTGTCGCGTGACGACATCCCGTGGATCATTCGGCACTGGGGCGCATTGATTCGCCACGTACACGTCAAGGACGCGGTCGGATCGCCGGGCGTGCCGGGCCGGGATTTCCTCTTTCCTCTACTTGGCGAAGGAGGAATCGACTTCAGCTCCATGTTCGCTGCGCTTGAGGACATCGGCTACGCCGGCGCGTTGTCCTGTGAATTCGAGTCGTTCCGCTACATGCACGATGTGCTGCAGAACGACTACGCAGCGGCGGCGCGCATGACGATGGACACATTACAGAAGATATGGAAGACGTGAGGCGCGTTCTGATAACGGGCGCCGGCGGCGGCGTTGGCCATTTCCTTATCGACGCGCTCCGGGCGGATTACGATATCGTCGCCTTTGATCTCGTCCCGCCGCGTGACGAAACCGTCGCGTTCATACAGGGCGATGTAACGGACCGCGACGCCGTATTCGCGGCGAGCACCGGGGTCGACGTGATCGTTCACCTGGCGGCCGTGCTCCGCATGCGCGACGGGGCAGACGGCCTGCCCTATGTCACCGATCCCCAGGAACATGATCGTGTTAACCTCGGCGGAACGCGCCATGTGCTCGAATCCGCAGCGGCCAACCATGTGGGACGTGTCGTCTTCGCCGGAAGCGATTCGGCTTACGGGTTCGTCTTCGCCGAGGAATCTTTTCAACCCCGGCAATTGCCGATCGATGAGGAACACCCATTGCAGGCGATGGACCCCTACGGCCGGTCGAAAGCCGCGGGGGA
Organism: uncultured Verrucomicrobiota bacterium; assembly: GCA_913047795.1. Classification (GTDB taxonomy): domain Bacteria; phylum Verrucomicrobiota; class Kiritimatiellia; order CAJWTS01; family CAJWTS01; genus CAJWTS01. Next base: position 28,926 of record CAJWTS010000012.1, read on the forward strand.
AGACGAATGCCGCGTCTTCAGCGCCGAACACGATCTAAGCATCATCGCGTTGCGCTGTTGCCTGATTGCGTTTCCCGACTTCTACGACGGACTCGACCGCACCCGTGCGCTTGGGTTTCTCAATCACAAGCGAAACTGGGGTTATGTTGACGTGCGCGATGTCTGTTCGGCCTACCGTCTCGCGATTGAGGCCGAGATGTCCGGCTTCCAAACGTACCTGATTTCCGCACACGACACCTACGCCGACCACCCCACGCACGATCTGCTTACGAACGAATATTCGGACGTGCCGCTTTCCGCCGGATTTCCCGCCACGCCCTATGCATCGCTTTTCACGACCGCGCGAGCGGAGCGTGAGCTTGGCTTCCAACCGCGATTCTCGTGCCGGTCAGCACCGACAGGTTGAGGCGCCACACTCCAACTGGACGATCGCCGTCGACATCGTATACGATGCCGCTTGAACCTCGGAGAACGCATGACTGAAGATCAACGCCACAACAGACTCGAAGACCACCTGCGCCTGATCGAATCGCGCCTCGCGGAGATCAAAATACTGCTGTCATTGCTCGTCGTGCTGGTCCTCGTCGCGCTATTCATTCCCACCGAAAAGATGAGAGCGGCCGGGGCCACCGTGTTCTTTTGCGTACTGGCCTGCGCCCTGATGTATCTTGTCGCCGTGCTCGTTCAAAAATGGATGACTTCCCGGCGGGGGCCGAGTGCGGACGAATTGCTTTCCCGGGATCTCGTGCGCGACGATGACTCCGCGGACGATCCCGACGCGCCGGGATCCCCATGAGCGAGACCACCTTGTTCGAAGACCTGACGTATGACCGCGTCATAGATCTCGCGGAGCAGGCGCTCGGCGAACGTTGCACCAACCGTTGTCGGCCACTCAACAGCTACATCAATCGTGTATACGAAATCGAGCTCGAGTCCGGCGAGATGGTCGTCGCGAAATTCTTTCGTCCGGGCCGCTGGTCGCGCGAGGCCCTGATCGACGAGCAGATTTTTCTATTCGCCCTGCAGGATGCGGATGTGCCCGTCATTCCGCCGCTGGGCAACAGCCCGCAGGAAGCTTTGCACGACGCGAACGGCATGTCGTATGCAATTTATCCCAAGAAAGGCGGCCGAATCTGCGACGAACCGACGGAGGAGGAGTGGAAACAACTCGGGCGGCTCATTGGCCGGGCCCATCAGGTTGGCGCCGCCGGAGAGGCCCCTCATCGCATCACGATGCACCCGCGAGAATCAACGGAATATCAGTTGCAATACATCATGGAGTCCGGCGAAGTGGATGCGCAATGGGAGCATCACTACGAAGACGTCGCTGATCAAATCCTGGACCGAATTGATCCGTATTTCGAGGATGTCGGCATGATACGCATCCACGGGGACCTGCATCCTCAGAACGTGATCTATCGCCCGGACGAAGCGTTCTTCCTGATTGATTTTGACGACATGGCCATGGGACCGGCCGTGCAGGACATCTGGATGTTACTTCCCGGTCGTGTCGTCGACGCCCGCCGTGAGTTGAATCTTTTCCTCAGCGGATACGAACTCTTTCGCGAATTCGAGGATTCAGAGCTCAAACTCATCGAACCCCTGCGTGCGATGCGATTCATTCATTACACTGCGTGGTGCGTGCACCAGGCCGAGGATGGCGGGGCCGAACGGCTGGCAACGGACTGGGGCACGCCCGGCTACTGGCGTCAATCTGTCGAGGAGTTGCGAACGCAGCTAACAGAAATCGATGATGACGGCGGCGACTCCTGATCCGGTCGATTTCGATCAATAATGCGGGGGTTTTTCGTCTGCGGACGAGTCACCCGTCATCTTATCGGCCAGCGCTTTCGATTCGTGCGCGAGGTCCCCGCAGATTTCCTCCAACCGATCAATCTGCTTCTGCTGCGCATAGACGACCTGATTCAAATCGCTTACGGTACGATCCAGGAAGGCAAGCTTGGTTTCGAGTTCGTTAACGATATCGTCGCCCATTGCGTCACGGTAGCATAGTTAACCGACTCGGCCAACGGGGGCAATTTAGTGGACAGAATGTGTCGCAAATCGCCCAACTATAACGATATACAAGCATTGATGAAGTATTCTCTTGTAACCGGCCCACAAGGCTGACAGAGTTCGGGATGCTTGGTATGGCTATCTTCTTGGCCGCATTCCCCGCTCTGCGAGGTTCGTGTCGAAAATCAACGTGACACTCGCCGCACACCCGATCTCCTTCATACCTGCGCCAACACAATAAAAGATATGACAACTTCTGACACAACGCTGAAGACGGCAACGGCTGACGAACCGCAGATGAGCAAACTAAACCTTATCGAGTGGGGACGGGGCAGTTTCCTGATCCTGATCCACATAGTGACGCTGATCACCGTTCCGCTGTATTTTATATTTGGGAATCCCTCGCTCGGAATCATTCTGACGGCAGCCGCCGTGTACCTGGTCTGTAATATCGGCGTCACGGCGGGCTATCACAGGCTGTACGCTCATCGAAGCTACGCCATTCGCAGCCGTCTCGTCGAAGCACTGGTTCTCATGGGAGGCACCCTGACCCTCCAGGACAGCGTGTTCTTCTGGGCCCACGATCACCGGCGCCACCACCGCTATGTCGATACCGACAAGGATCCCTATGCGATCACGAAGGGATTCTGGCATGCTCATTTCCTATGGATGATGATGAAGCGCGATACATACGACCCGAGCGGTATTCGCGATCTGACGGCACGCCCCTTGCTGCGCTTTCAGAACCGGTGGTATATGCCGCTGGCGCTGGGTCTCAACGTCGCTGTCACCATATTCGCCGGAATCATCTTTCACGACTTCTTTGGCGCCATCGCGTTGGTGCTCCTGGCGCGCCTGGTCCTCGTCTACCAGAGCACCTGGTTCGTCAATTCACTCGCACATTTCTGGGGAACCAAGCCGTTCTCGAAAGAACACACGGCCGTGAACAACTGGATCGTGGCCCTGTTGACCGGCGGTGAGGGCTATCACAACTTTCACCATACGTTTCCCAGCGATTATCGTAATGGTGTGCGCTGGTACCAATGGGATCCCACCCGGGTTTTCATCTGGACGCTGAGCAAACTGAAGCTGGCATCCAATTTACGATTCGTCGATCGCGCCACGATCCAGGAACGCATTGCGCGCGAACGCAGAGAGACGATGGCCGCCACAGCGGCCGCGGCAAAGGCCTGATCTCGAGTGCAGGCCGGGGGAACCGAAGCGACCCGCACGGTCTTGTCCCTCGCGCAGCGTTCGTCCATCTCGTCGAGACCCGTACTTGCGGGTACCAGCCACACGCCCGGGATCTGTGATCAGGCGCCTCATATACGCTCGCCTTGATGAGGTCGGTGGGATAACGCCGCCAGTACGCAGCAGGTTACCCTTCTTCCGCAGATAAGATGTATCTGTCTGCTGCGATAGTGGCGGAGAGGGCGGGATTCGAACCCGCGGTACCTTGCGGTACACACGCTTTCCAAGCGTGCTCATTCGGCCGCTCTGACACCTCTCCGGAAGGTTCCGCTCCGCAAACCGTCGCGCACTATATCATGCGTTCAGGCGGGACCAAGGCGGAATTTCTGTTGACACCCGCGCGGTGCTATGACAAATCGAACTGATCCAGTCCCCGCACGAATAACAGAACAAGGAGTCCTAGATGCATCCAGCCGCGAACCACCTGATCCAGCTACAAGAGCTATCCCTCATTCGGGACGAACGCAAGGTCACCGCAGGCGGCAAACAATTGGAACAACTCAACGAGTCGATCGAAAAAATGACGGATGAACTACCGAACGACGTTCGAACCATGTTCATCAAGCTGTCCGAAAAGGACCACACCATCATCGTACCCACCTCCGCCGGCAACTGCGCCGGCTGCGGGCTCAAGCTCCCCATCAGCCTCGTCCAGGTCGTGCGCGTCGCAAAAGAGCTTCACCACTGCCCAAGTTGTACACGGTTCTTGTACTTCCAGGAGGAATCCCCTCGACGCACGACAAAAGGCCACACGCGCAGTGAACCCCGCAAAGTAGGTATTGCTCGATTTTCAGCGGAATCGCTCATGATCCCGCGCCTTGCGGCGACCGATCGTGATGGCGTGATATCCGAATTAGCGCACCAGATGGCGCAGGAAGGCTTTGTCGAGCACGAGGATCGTCTCGTTCGTGAGGCACTGCGCCGCGAAACAATCATCGGAACTGCCATCGAGAATGGACTCGCGTTTCCCCACGTGCGCGGCGTAGAGGGAGGCGGACTGACCATGGCGTTCGGCGTCAGCGCCAAGGGGATCAAGTTCGGTGGGACCGGAAAGACCCTCACGCGACTTATCTTCTTTATGGTGATTCCCACCGCGGCGAGCGCGTTCTACCTGAAACTTCTGGCGGGACTGACCCAGACCCTCACGGACGCATCCAAGCGAAAGGCGCTTGCCTCAGAAACCACGCAAAAGGGTCTCTGGAAGGCGCTCTGCAAGGCGACGCGGACGACGATCAAGTAAGGCTTCGCCTTACTCGGCTGCCGAAGTCTCGGCATCGGAAGAAGCCTCTTCGGAAGATCCACCGCCTTTTTTCAGAAATCCCGTAACGCCACCGATCAATTTTTTCGCGCCGGATCCGACCACCTTTCCGGTTCCCTTGACAACATCCGTGGCGACACCGGCCGCCGCGCCGGCCCCTTTCAGCGCTTCTTCGCCCACGGCGCCAACGCCGTCGACCACCCCCCCGCCAACAGCCAGGGCACCCTCGCCAACGGCTACCACGCCTTCGCCGACCCGCTTACCAGTCGAGGCAACGACACCCGTAACGCCGTGTAAAACAGCGGAAACGATCTCCCCGATCGCCTCTGCGAAGGTGACGCCGCCGGTCTCTTTCCCGATGTCTTTGAGCGTAATCGTCGGCAGGGGCATTCCCGCCGCTTTCCCGCCCAGGCCCGTGATGCTGAGTCGAACCTTCGCGTTCGAAATGATCACCTCGTCAATTACGACCTTCTTACCACCCTCGGAGTCCCCCTCCTCCTCAGTGTCGCTGTCGTCCGTCCCGAGGTTCTCTTCGATCTGTTTCATCAAAGCCGTGATGTTGTTGCCCTTGAGCCCCTGCTCATAGGTGATCATGGGCCCGTCGATCTGAATGCTCTCGATCTGGATCTCATCCGACAGGACGGACTGGATCGTCAATTTCACCTTGAGGTCATTCAACTCGAACATGCTCGGCGTCTTAAACCCTTCGGGGTTACCGACGATGAGGCCCTTCAGCTTCGCCTCGCCACGCATCGGCGACACAGATGCTTTCTCCAGAGTAACGGGCACGCCGGTTACAACCGGTCCGACCGTCTCAACGCCCGTCTTGATGGCCGCTCCCAACCCGAACGCGACGACTAGGCCGATCACGATGATCAGTGCGACGAAAATTCCAATCAGCCATTTCACAACCTTCATGCCCTATTCCTTTCTCCGATTAACAGTCACAAACGTCACGCGGCAGAATCTCCCGCTCCAACGCGCTCGCCCCAGATCGCAGCGACGATACGATCACAACTCGCAACATCCTGCCGCACTTCTACATGTTCATACCCCTCCTGCACCAGCCATTTCTCCACGGATGCGCCCTGGCCGGCGCCAATTTCAAGGAGAATGGTTCCGCGATCGGTGAGCCGGGCGCAAGCGGCAGTCACGAGCCGTCGCACGATGGCAAGGCCGTCCGCTCCCCCGGCCAACGCGATCCGGGGTTCATGGCCGCGCACCCTGGGCGCGAGCCTGTCGCATTCGTCATCGGGCACATAGGGAAGATTCGCGACAATCGCATCGAACGTTTCCCCTGCCGGCAAGCCGTCGAGAATGTCGCCCTGCGCGAATCGAATTCCAACGGCGCCAAGCCGGGCCGCATTTTCTGCGGCGAGTTCGAGCGCCAACGAACTGGTATCTACCGCTGTCAGGTCCCAATCCGGGCGAGCGAGGGCCAGGCTCACCGCAATGCAGCCGGAGCCGGTTCCCACGTCGACGACGCGGAGTTCGTCGCCCGGCAGATCGAGCGCGCGTTCGACGAGCAACTCCGTTTCGGGGCGCGGAATCAGGGCGCGCGCATCCGTCTGAACGATATGGCCACAGAATTCCGTACAGCCCATGACATATTGAAGCGGTTCGTTCGCAGCCAGGCGTCCGATCCCGTGCCGGTACCGCGCCTGGTCAGCAGCCGCCAGAGACCGGGTGACCGCCAACGGTAATTCGAGCCGGCGACAGTCTACAATATGAGCTAACAAGTGCACCGCCAACAGACGCGCCTCGTCGATCCCGGCGGATTCCAGGTCGTGGATACCGTCACCCAGGGCCGTGCCGATCGTGGCCGTCTGCATCTCGATCCGGTGGGGCTCAGGAGACGTTACCGCCAAGCCCATCCTTCATCTCCGTTTTAAGCCGTTCTTCCAGGTCGCACTCGCCCAGCGTGACAATCACCTCATCCAACTCGCCCTCCATGATGCGGTCGAGGCTATAAAGCGTGAGGTTGATCCGATGTTCTGTGAGTCGGTTTTGGGGGAAATTGTACGTTCGCGTACGTTCACTGCGGTCGCCGGACCCAATCTGGCTTCGGCGCGCATCGCCCATTCGTTCGGATTCTTCGCGACGGCGATGGTCGAGGATGCGGGATCGCAGGACCCCCATCGCCTTGTCCTTGTTGCGATGCTGCGACCGCTCGTCCTGACTCTGCGCCACGAGACCGGTCGGTATATGCGTAATCCGCACGGCGGAATATGTCGTGTTGACGCTCTGCCCACCGGGTCCGGACGCACAGAAAAGATCGATTCGCAGCTCATCCGGATCGATCTCGATATCATCCTGTTCGTCGGCCTCCGGAAAGACAGCCACCGTAGCAGCCGACGTATGGATGCGCCCCTGCGATTCGGTGGCCGGAACGCGCTGGACGCGATGCACACCACTCTCGAACTTGAAGTGCTTGTAAGCATTCTCGCCGCGCAGCGTGCACAGAATCTCCTTGTACCCACCCACATCTGATGCGCTTGCGTCCACGATTTCGATCGTCATATCATGCCGCTCCGCGTAGCGGGTGTACATACGCAGGAGATCGCCCGCGAAGAGGCCTGCCTCATCACCACCGGTCCCCGCCCGAATTTCCATGACCGCCGCCCGCGCGTCGTCCGGGTCTTCCGGTATGAGCGAAACCGTAAACTCACGTTCAACGACGGGCAACCGCGCCTCCAAACCCTGGAGCTCCTCGCGTGCCAGCTCCGCCAATTCGGCATCCGTCTCGGGCGCGGCGATCAGGGCCTGATGCTCCGCGATCTCCTGGCTAACGTTCAGGCAGGCTTCGGCCTTCTCGAGTCGCCTGCGAACGGTGGCATGATCACGCACCAATTCGCGATAACGCTTTTGATTGGCCATGAGGTCGGGTTCGGAGAACTGAGCTTCGAGACCTCCAAGTCGTGCCTTCATATCCTCGATGTATGTCTCGTCAATCATCGCTTTTCGGTTCCGGGTTGCACCATCAAGTGCGATCCGCATGGGACAGAAAAAGGGCCGGATCATGCGGAATGCATGTGCCGGCCCTTAAACGAATTCCAGCTATTTCTTTCCGTATCGCTTGAGGAACTGCTCGACACGGCCTTCCGAGTCGAGGAGTTTCGCCTCCCCGGTATAAAACGGGTGGCAGGCAGAGCACGTGTTAATATGCATGCTCTTCACCGTCGAACGCGTACTGATCACGTTTCCGCAAGCGCAGGTGATCGTCGCGTCTTCGTACTTTGGATGGATATCTGATTTCATCTAAATGGCCTAAGAATTCGAGGCGGGATAATTTAGGCTGGGGCCGGATCGAATGCAACCGCAATTTTGCGGGTCCGGGCCGGGTCAATTTCATGCTGATCGGACTTTTGATTCTGGATCTTGCTGGCAAAGGGGCTATATCATTGAAGAATGGGTCCACGCATAGATCGAACCGCTTGCACCCGCTCTCCGAGAGCGGGTGCGAACGGGTATTTTTTGCTGATCGGCGCAATCGTGGCCCTTGTTTCGGGGTGCAATTCCGGCTCACAGCCGGCATATCTCAGATCCGGTATCGAGAAACTCCGCCTGGGCAAGGTTAAGATCGCGACCATTTACCTGGAAAAAGCAGCTGAACACGATCCTCAGAATTACTCCGCGCAAATGCATCTTGGCATCGCGTTGATCCAGATTGCGAGCCCACGCCGCGCCATACCCATCTTCCAGAAGGCTGCCCAACTTGACGCCGAAGATACACGAGCGTACGAGTACCTCGCCCACGCCCACGTCCTACTCGCCGAATGGGATGCCGCCGATCGGGCACTCGCCGAGGCGGCGTCGATCCAATCGACTGCCCGGATTCTGACGGCGCGGGCGGTGGTCGCCTTGCGTCTGGAGCGCCTCGAGGAGGCCGCGTCCCTCCTGTCGCGCGCGCTGGAACTCGAGGAAAGCTATCCGCCGGCACTCTACAACCGCGCACTCATCGCCCGCCACTGGCGCAACGATGCAGCGGCAGCCGACGCGTACCTGGCCAACTTTCGACTGTTGGATGATGCCGAACGTGTTGCCCGACTAGAACGCGCGTTCGAGTACTTTTCAACGGACGCACCTCAGCCGCCTCAGGAAGCGCCCCCCGAACGTATCGAACAGCCCGAGTCAACGACCGAGACTCTGCAACCCGTCGAAGATGCCGACAGCCTCGTCGCCGTAGATTCGACCTGGACGCTCGCGCAGGTCGAGCAGGCGCTGAGTCGGCGGGACTTTGATGTTGCACTGGTCACACTGAAGAAACTGCTCGCCGATGCACCGGATCACGCTGATGCCCACTGGATGCTGGCCCGAATGTACGATCAGCATCTCAACCGGGCCGAGGAGGCCACGCGCGCCTACCTCATCTTTGCCGATCAACACCCGGAAGATCACCGCGCTCAAGAGGCCGTGGAACTGGCCTGGGATCTTCAGAAACGGATAACCGCGGAGGAGGGCGTGGTGGAATCCGCCGAACCCGAAACGCCGGTGCCTTCGATCGAAGCACTGGAGGCGTCCAAGGCCGCGTTTCAAGATGGATTCCGCGCCTATCGGCGCAAGGAATGGGCTGCCGCGGCGGCATCCTACCGTCAAGCCGTCGAACAGAATCCCGGCTTCGCCGAGGGATATTACCATCTCGGGCTGTCACACCGTCGCCTGGGCAGTGCGGATCAAGCCCGCCAGGCACTTCAGAACGCCGTCCGCCTTAAGCCCGGCATGACCGAAGCGCATTACATGCTCGCGGCCGTTTACCGCGAAGCCGAACGGAACGAACTCGCGCGTGACCACCTGATCAAGCTTCTCGCAGCGGACCCGCATTACGCCGATGCACATTTCCTGATCGGCCTCGTCTATCGGGACCTGCAGGAACCTGCGCGAACGCAAACCCATTTTGAACAGTATCTGCGTGTTTCACCCGAAGGCCAGCACGCTGCAGGAATCCGCCACTGGCTGAAGCTAAACCCGTAACAAACCTGTACCATGTCGCCCATCGTATCCAAGCGAAGCCTCGAAGACCTGCGCCACAAGTGCGACATCGCAGAAGTTATCGGGGCCGCGATGACATTGAAACGTGCCGGCACGTCACTCAAAGGTCTCTGTCCCTTTCACAAGGAGAAAACGCCATCCTTCTCGGTCAACCCCCAGCGCCAGATCTTTCATTGCTTCGGTTGCGGAGCGGGCGGCGACGTCTTCAAGTTCCTCATGGATTTCGAAGGTGTCGATTTCGTAACCGCCGTGCGCATGTTGGCCGACCGCTGTGGCGCAAAACTCGAATATGAAGACGGTGAGCCCTCGCCAACGGGTGGGCGTGACCATCTATTCCGGATTCTTAGCGAAGTGGCCGACTCCTTTCACCGTTGCCTGATCGAGAAATCCAATGCGGTGGAGGCACGAACTTATCTCAAGGAGCGCGACCTGGCGTCCGAAACGACCGAAGCCTTCCTGATCGGTTTCGCCCCCGATAAATGGGATTCCATGCTGACGTGGGGACGCCACAAGGGCTATAGCCCGGAACAACTGGAAGAGGCGGGACTCGTGATTCGCTCCGATAAGCCGAATCCGAGGAATCCGTTCTACGATCGTTTTCGAAACCGTCTGATGTTCCCAATTCACGATGAGCAGGCGCGAATCGTTGGCTTCAGCGGCCGTGTATTGAGCGCGAGCGATACCAGCGCGAAATACGTCAATAGTCCTGAAACACCGGTCTTTCATAAGAGTCGTTTGCTATACGGTCTGGACAAGGCCCGCCGCCACATCGTGCAGGAACGCCGGGCCACGCTCTGCGAGGGTCAGATCGACGTCATCCGTTGTCACCAGGCCGGACTGACACACGCCGTCTGCGCACAGGGCACCGCCTTCACCGAGCAGCATGCGCGAATCCTGAAACGCTATGCGGACAGCGTCGTCATCGTGTTTGATTCGGACAAGGCCGGACGGGACGCAGCGATCCGCGCCGCCGCCGTCCTCATTGACGTCGGCCTCGTGGCGAAAATTGCGGAACTCCCAAACGGAGAGGACCCCGACTCGTTCATACGGACTCAGGGCATCGAGGCCTTCCAGGCAGCCCTCGATAACTCCCGATCGACCGTCGATTTCCAAATCAACGTCCTCTCGGAGGAACACGATCCCCGCTCCGAGATTGGCATCATGCGGATCACACGCGAAGTTTTGATGACCATTGCGCGTACGCCCAACGCCGTACAGCAGGCGAAACTCATTCAACAATGCGCGCAGCGGCTGAACGTACCGATCGAGGCGCTGCAGACCGAACTGCGCCGCATCCGTCTGCCCGCCCCACGGCGCGAGATGGAACAACCAGAGACGCGACCGGACCATCCGGCAGCGGAACTGGAACTTGCGCGTCATCTATGCCAGTGCCTGGACAACCCCGAAACTGTTGATCTCGTACGCCAATACCTTCCGTTGTCCATGCTTCAAGACACGGTCTGCCGCGTGCTGGTCGAAATCGCGATCGAAGCGCGCGACAGCGGCCGGCCGTTTCACGACATCGTCGCGGATCATAACGAACCCAGCGGCGAGTTATCCCGACTGGCTGCCGCCGTACAGGAAGGCCCGACTAAGACCGGGGGCGAATACACCCACCATGACGCGGTGCGGGACCTTATCCTGTTCATTCACCGTCGCGAGCTCAAGCGCGAACGACTGGAACTGGACGAGCGCATGCGTGGTGATAGCAACCCGGACGACGAACTGCGCGTCCGTAGTGCACAGTTGCGAAGGGATCTGAAGACGCTACAGCAATGGGATACGGCGCTACCCCTGCTGAAAATGCACAGTGAGCCGGCCGCACCATCCGGGCCCAGCGGCGCCTGAGCGGGCTAGATCCGGTGCGCGCGATCCTTGATCGCCGCGCCGGACCGATCGCCCCGTGGTCCATCGGCAGACTTGCGCGCAACACTCAGAACCAGGCCCACGAATATGAGTGATATGACGAGGCTGGACCCACCGTAGCTAATGAATGGAAGCGGCAGCCCCTTGGTTGGCAGCAAGCCGGTCACGACGCCGACATTGATCGACGCCTGGAGCGTCAACATAATCGTCGCGCCGAACGCCAGAAACCTCCCGAACTGATCCGGTGCGCGCTCGCTTACAATCATGCCGCAATAAAGGATCCCCAGGAACAGCAGAACAATAACGCAGGTGACCGACCCGAGTTCTTCGCCGATGATCGGCAGAATGAAATCTGTGTGTGCCTCCGGAAGGTAAAAATGTTTCTGCGAACTGTTGCCGAGCCCGACACCAAACGGACCACCCAGGACAAACGCGTTCTTCGCCTCGATCACCTGGAAGGCGGCATCGCGATTCGCTTCCGGATTGAGAAAGGCGAGGATACGTTCCGATCGTTCCGCGTCCTGCATGATCGCGAGCGACATGACACAGACGCCAACGGTTCCAACAATCAAGAGATGGCCCGGACGGGATCCGCCAACAAACATCATGGTTAGAGCGGCCGCCGCGATCAGCGCCGTGGTACCGTAGTCCGGTTCCCATAAGATGAGCCCGCAGATAAGACCGAGGCCAAGCAAGGGAAAGAGCAACCCTTCCTTGAATCGCGCGGCGTGCGGACCCACGTGGGTCATCCATGCGGAGAGCATCAACACGACGGCCAGCTTGGCTATTTCCGATGGTTGAATACTCAGTGCGCCGACACGAATCCAACGTTGACTGCCGTTGATTTCCGGACCGACAACAAGGACCGCCGCCAACAGTACAATCGCGCCAGCCGCCAACGGAAACGCCAGCCTGCGCCAGATGCGATAGTCCAGCACGGCCACGACAAAGCCCACAATCAGGGCCACAACGAGCCAGACGAATTGACGCTTAACGTAATACCCCGGATCTCCCGTGCTGAATTCACCCCTGACGCCACTCGTACTGGCGAGCATCACGATGCCAAGCGCCAACAGGACGAGGACAATCCCCGCCAAAACACTGGAAATCTTCCACATTAACGGCCGGGTCGGGGTATCTTGAGCTTTTGCCCAACTTCTAACTCGTTACTCGTCAATTTGTTGAGCCGTTTCAGCTCTTCGGGCAGCACGGTATAGTTCATCGCGATCGAGTACACATCCTCGTCCTCTTCCACGATGTGAATCACGAAATCCCCCTCCGCCGCCGGCGGATCCGCCTTTTTCACCACGGGCGACGGCGCGACCACCGCCGGCTTCGGCGCAGTCACACGCGGCGGTGCGGCCGCGCGGGGCGCCTTCACAATCGTTCGCGTGGGCACAGGTGCCACAGGTGGCTTCGCCGTCGGAACGCGCGCACTGCGAACGGTCGGCGCGGGATTCGATCCTTCGCGTGGTATCGCAAGCACCTGCCCGATCAAGATGCGGTCTGACGTCAACTTGTTCGCATCGCGAAGCGCCCGAACAGTTGTCTCGAACGTCACCGCTATCTTCGACAGCGAATCGCCCTTGCGCACGATGTAATCGTTACTGCCGGGGGTTCGTCTTGCGGTCGTTTTTTTCGCGGTGGGAGTTGGTGCCTTCCGATTGAGATCGACCTTCCCGGGCAGACGCAGCTTCTGGCCGGCATAGATTTTGTCGGCATCGGCAATCTTGTTGAGATCGATAATCGCGCGCACGCTGACACCCAGTCGCTTGGCGACCGTGGACAGGTTCTCACCCTTCTTGATCACGTAGGTCGTCGTCTCGCCCTGCCACGCGCCAACGCCAGTCGTCGCACCCGGCACGGGCATCACGATTCGCGTACGCGGCTCCTCGCGCGGCATGACCATTGGCGGCATGGGACGATCGGCCGGCGCCGAGAGTGTCGTATCCGCGCGTGGCGTACCGCAGCCCTGAATCAGCATCACGCACAATACGGCGACGCAGTGAACAAAAAATACAACTGTCACGACAACTTTCGGCTTCATCTCATTCCCTCTTTTTGTTGTGGCGCAATCCTTGCGCCAATTTTGCAAACTCGTCTCCGCGTTCCTCGAAACTCGCAAACTGGTCGAAACTTGCGCACGCCGGCGAGAGCAGGATAACCTCCCCTTCCTGCGCTTCGTCCCAGGCACGCTGTACAGCATCGGCAAGATGGCGACAAACGCGACAAGGAACGCTGTCGTTCCATGCGGCCTCGAGTGCGTCCTTCGCGGCGCCGATAAGATAAACCCCGGCCACCTTCCCCGCCAACAGTTTTTTGACGCCGGCCAGGTCGTGTTCCTTCAATACGCCGCCGGCAATCAGCCGAATGGGCCCACGTAGCATGCGCAACGCGGCACCCATCGCCATCAGGTTGGTCGCCTTCGAATCGTCCACAAATCGTACGCCGTCGATCTCGGCGACGGGCTGCATTCGATGCGGAAGCGGCTTAAAGTCCCGCGCGGCATCCGCGACGACCTCCGCCGGCTGACCGCTGGCGCGAATCGCCGCGACGCTCGCCGCCGCGGTCGCACCCATAATCGGGTTGTCGAAGATCGTGTCCGCCATGCTTACGCTACCCCCGGGGAATGCTATCGCGCCTTCGCGATAGCACACGTCGGCATCCGCCGCGCCATCGAAGGAGATCCACTGGCATTGCCCCGCTGTGAGCGATTGAATAACCGGCAACGCCGGCGCATAGACAATACCGATGTCTTCGCCGCGCATATTCGCGAACAAACGCGATTTTATTGCGGTGTACACGGCAGCGTCACCGTGCCGATCCAGGTGATTGGCGTGTACATTCAACAGGATCCCGATATCTGGCCGAAACTCACGCACGCCCTCTAATTGAAAGGAACTGACCTCCACGACGATCCAATCCCAGGTCTCCTTGGCATCCACGACATCACACAAGGGCGTGCCGTAATTCCCGGCGATCGTGACACGCAGTCCGGCACGTGTCAGCGCCTCGGCACAAAGCTTCGCGCATGTGCTCTTCCCATTTGACCCGGTGACAGCCAGTATCCGCGTCGCAACATGCCGCCAGCCAAGCTCGAGCTCGGCGATAACCGGGACATTCCGCGACGCCAGCTCTCGCATCCACGATGCATCAGCGGGGACACCGGGACTGACCACAGCAAGCTCGAAACGTTCGTCCGGGAGCGCGCCCGGTCCGAGGCAGACGCGACCGCCTTGGTCGCAGATTTCGGCGGCATGCTGCTGCATATCGACATCCTCGCGATCATCGACGACGAAAACCTTCACGCCACGACGTTGTAGCAAACGCGCGGCCGCCCGTCCACTAACGCCCAGTCCGAGCACAAGCGCCTGTTTGGTTTTGTTCATCGGATTTTCAACGTCAACAGGCCAAGCAAAGCGAAGATGATGGAGAGAATCCAGAAACGAACGGTGACCTGGGTCTCGCTCCAGTCCTTAAGCTCGAAATGATGATGAATCGGAGCCATCGCGAAAACGCGGCGCCCCGTCAACCGGAACGAAATCACCTGTACAATCACACTCAGGGCCTCGACTACAAATACACCGCCCACAATCACAAGCAAGAGTTCCTGCTTAATCAGGATGGCCACGGCGGCTATGCTGCCGCCCAGGGCCAGGCTCCCCGTGTCCCCCATGAATATCCGTGCCGGATGACAATTGAACCACAGGAATCCGAGGCAGGCACCCAGTAAGGCGCCACAAAATACGGCCAATTCGCCCGATCCGGCGAGATAGGGCACCAACAGATAGCCCGCCAGGGCCGCGTGCCCGGCCACGTAGGCGAGCGCCAGGTACGACAACGCCACCGACGCACTGCACCCGATTGCAAGTCCGTCGACGCCGTCCGTCAGGTTTACCGCGTTTGTGGCCCCCAGCAAAACGATCGCGACAAACAGAAACGTGAAAAAAATCCCCATGTCCTGCACGAGAGGCTCCTTCGCAAACGGCGCCATGAGCTGGCTGGCGGAGGATCGCGTGGCCGGCAGATTGACCAGCAGCACGACCATGATCACGGCCCAGACCGCCTGCATGATCAGCTTGTATCGTGCCCGCAAGCCCGTGGCGTTGGCACCCTTCTGTTTCAGAACGTCATCGCAGAGACCAACACCACCCATGAAACACATCGTTGCCAGGGCGATCCAGACGAAGGCATTGTCAGGTCGTGCCCAGAGCAGCACGGACACAAGGACGGCGACGATAATCAATAAACCGCCCATCGTGGGCGTGCCCTGCTTGGGTGCATGCTGGGGCGCCGCCACGTGATCCGTTGCCGTGCGCACATGTTGTCCGATTTTACGCCGTTGCAAATACGTAATGAGCGTCGGTCCCACCGCGAGGCACATGACAAAGGCGGTTGCCGCGGCACCGAACCCGCGCACCGTGATGTACTGGAAGACGCGCAACGGCGAGAACACGTCCATCCATTCATGCAGATAATAGAACAACGATTTCCTCCAATTTCATTCCTCGTGAACCCTTCAACAGGACCGAATCATCAGCTTTAACCCAGTTTTTCAGGATGGCCGCGGCCGCCTCATTACAATCAACCGATGCGACATTGTCAGCCGCAAACCCGGCCGCGCATGCACCCTCCGCGATGCGTTGAGCCCGCGGGCCGACTGTAATGACGCCCGCCCACGGGTCACCCGCGACAATCGTTCCGATCTTTCGATGCTCGTCATCTTCGGCGTCCCCGAGTTCGAGCATGTCACCCAACACGAGCCATTTCCGACCCTCCCCGGACTCGCGTGCAAACGCGGATAATGCGGCACGCACGCTTAGCGGATTGGCATTGTAAGCGTCATTCACGATCGCGACGCCGGCGACAGACAGGCGTTCCCAGCGCATTGCCGATGGTCTAAATTGCTCGACTGCCGCCCGAATACCGTCCACGCCCACGCCGGCTTCGCGCGCGATAGCAACGGCAAACAGGACATTCGTGACGTTGTGACGGCCCGCAAGGGGCGCACGAAAATCAATCACTTCGCCGGTGGCGGCCTCACGGATCGAAACCTGGCCGCCATCGGCATCATAGTCGACGCAGACGTAGTCCGCGTCCTGGGACCAGGACAGCGTGGTGACGCGACAGGTTGCCGCATCGGCCAGGTACTCGAAGTAGCGGTCGTCGCGGCAAAGACAGGCGAGACCTGTATCCGGAAGGCAACGTAGAACACTCGCCTTTTCATCTGCAATCGCATCGATCGATTCAAAATAAGCCGTATGTGCCGCACCGACTGTCGTGACGACTCCCCAGGCCGGTCGCAGAATGTCGCACAGGGCGCCGACCTCCCCCGGATGATTCGTTCCGATTTCGAAGACGCCGTACTGGTCGGTATCGTGCATGCGCAGCATGCTCAGCGGCAAACCGATGTGGTTGTTCCAGTTGCCTGGTGTTGCCGCGACATCACATTCGGCGCGTAACGCGCAGGCTACCATGTCTTTCACGGTCGTCTTGCCGGCACTGCCGGTTATCGCAATGGCTGTCGCACGGCAGCGCTCACGATGGCCGGCCGCAATCTGGCGTAGCGCGTACTCCGGATCACGAACCTTTAGCAGCGGTCCCACGTCCGTCAACACCGGGACGCGGTCGGCCTGGACCACGGCGGCCGCAGCTCCGCGCCTGAAAGCATCAGCGACAAACGTGTGCCCGTCGAAATTATCCCCGCACAACGCAATGTAGATTTCTCCCGGGTCCAAGGTTCTCGAATCGGTGGACACACCCCGGATCGACTCGGGCACCGTTCCGTGCCAGTGACCCTCGCACCATTCCGCGATTGCCGCGGGATCAAAACTGATATCGACCGCCATGTCAGGCATCCTGATTCACGAGTTCGTTAATGACTCCATGGTCATCGAAAGGCAAAACCGTGTTCGCGAGTTCCTGAACGCCTTCGTGACCCTTACCCGCGACAAGTACAATATCGCCATCCGCAGCCATGGCCAGCGCATTCTGGATGGCGGCACGCCGATCCTCGATGACCTCGTAGCAGCATCCGGCATCGAATCCGCTGACGATGTCGTGAATAATCTGCGCCGGATCTTCGCCGCGTGGATTGTCGGATGTTAGAATCGTATGATCGGCCAACGCGCAGGCCGCGCGTCCCATTTCCGGTCGTTTACCCCGGTCGCGCTCGCCGCCGCATCCAAAAACGAGGATAATGCGCGCCGCCGCGATCTCCCGTATGGTCTCCAGGACTTTGCGCAGCGCGTCTCCCGTGTGTGCGTAATCCACGAAGACCTGGTATCCCGCGTCCAGCGGAACGGATTCGAGCCGACCGGGGACCTGCGGCATCGCATGCAACCAGCCCGCCATGGCCTGCAGGTCCAGCCCCATCGTGGCGCCAACCGTCAGCGCGGCCAGCTCGTTGCTCACGTTGAACCGGCCAAGTAATGAACTGCGGACATCCGCTTCGCCCCAGGCGCTGCGCACGTGATAGCGATTCCCGTCGTGACCCAACTGGAGGTCGGTCGCCCGCACCGCGGCATCGGCGTCCATGCCAAAGGTAACAAGGTCCGCCGCGAGCGTTCCCGATTCGGCTAACCGACGGCCCCAGGAATCGTCGATGTTGACCACGGCCGTCGCGACCGTCTCTCCGCCACGTAGTCCGCGCATAAACGTTGACTTGGCATCGAAGTAGTTTTCCATCGTGCCGTGATAGTCCAGGTGGTCGCCCGAAAGGTTTGCAAATACGCCGATATCGTAATCGATACCGCCAATTCGATTCTGGACGATCGCGTGTGATGACACTTCCATGATCGCCACCGTGCAATCGGCGGCGACCATCTCGGCCAGCAGTGCCTGCAAGTCGACTGACTCGGGGGTTGTGCGCGCAGCGGGAATCTCGCGCGGACCGATGCGATACGCCACGGTGCCCAACAAACCCGGAACACGGCCGGCCTTCTTGAGCAGAAAATCCACCAGGTATGCAATGGTCGTCTTGCCGTTGGTACCGGTGATGCCGATCGTGGCCAGGTGTTCGGCGGGCCTACCGTGGAATACGCAGGCAGCCGCCGCAAGCGCGGCACGCGCATTGGATACGCGGATGAAGGTCACGTTGGGATCGAACGGCTCGCCTTCTTCATGTAGAACACATGTCGCACCGCGTGCGATGGCATCGGCAACGTAGGTCCACCCGTTCGAGCGCGCACCGGGCAGGGCTGCGAAAAGGTATCCGTCGTGCACCTGGTGCGAGTCATACGCCAGGCCCCGGATCTCAGCGTCAGCCGGACCGCCCATCGAATCGACGGCGAGCACCTCAACAATGTCTTTCACGCGAATTCCCATGCCGACCCATCAGCGCGTACGCCCCGCCAGTTCCACCCCTGAAGCGCTGATATCGAGGTAGCGCACCGCCTCCGCTGCTATTTCGCGGAAGGCCGGGGCCGCCACGAGCCCGCCGTAGTACTCTTCGGCCGGATCGTCGACCACAACGAGAATCCCGATCTCCGGCGCATCGGCAGGTACAAACCCGACAAACGAGGCGACGAAGTTCGTCTCGGAGTATCCGCCGTGCTCCGGCTTCTGCGCCGTCCCGGTCTTGCCTGCAACCCGGACACCCTCCACGGCGGCGCGCCGACCCGTTCCACCCTTCTCGGTGACGCGCTCCAGCATGTCGCGCATCTGGCCAGCCGTCCGCGGCGTGATCGGCCGCGACAGCACTTCCGGCCGAGTGGAACGCAGCACATTCCCGTCCGGATCGACAACTTTCTTGATCACGTACGGCCGCATCCGCACCCCCTCATTCGCGATCGTGCAATACACGCCTAACAGTTGAATCCCCGTCACTGCGACGCCCTGACCAATCGATATTCGCGTGATCGCGATGCCCGGCCATTTGCCTACCGGATGAAGAATCCCGTGCTCCTCGCCCGGAAGGTCGATGCCGGTGCGCTGCCCCAAGCCGAAATCGGAGAGGTAACGCGCCAATCGCGACTTGCCCAATCGAATCGCGATCTTGGCCGATCCGATGTTACTCGATTTCTTGACGATGTCTCTAACCGTAAGTTCTCCGTACCCGTGCGAGTCGCGCAGGGGGCGTCCGAAAGCGGACCATAACCCGTTCTCGCAGAAGAATCGCGAGTCGGGGGTGACCACCCCTTCGTTAAGAGCAGCGGCGACCGTTGCCGCCTTCAGCGTTGACCCTGGTTCGAAGACGATGCCGATCGACCGATTCAAACGATCGCCGGCCGATACGTTGCGATAGTCGTTCAGGTCGTATCCCGGCCTCGACACCATCGCAAGAATCTCGCCCGTCGCGACGCGTTGAATGATTACATGGCAGCTCAGCGGCGCGTGCTGCTCCACCACGCGGTCCAGCGCCCGCTCGGCCATGTACTGCAACTGCTGATCGATCGTCAGGTGAACGTTTGCGCCATGCTGCGGTGCAATGTGTAGCGTTCGTCGGTCATAGCGCCGATGTCGACGTCCATCGACCTCCGTCTCGTACAACCCGCTACTGCCGCGTAGAAACCGGTCACAGGACTGTTCAATGCCGGCGCAACCCTTGCCTTCAAGATTCGTGAACCCCAGAACGTGGCACATGAAATTGTGGTGCGGGTAGTGGCGGCGAAGGGCCTCCTCGAAGAAGACACCCTCCATTCCCAGCGTACGCACTTCCCGCACGACGGGATCGCGCACGAATCGCGCGACGTACGCAAAACGCCGGTCTTCGCGGACCAGTCGCGCGCGGACGCGATCGCGTTCGATGTCTACGATTTTGCCCACCTGCTCGAGCAACTGATCGACCGTGCCGTTACGAGAGATTACCTGGGGATCAGCACATACATCGTGGACGCTCAGGTCGATGGCCAGAATGCCGTCGCGGCCTATGCAATCGACGATCGCACCACGGCGCACGCGAACGGTCTGCTCGATTGTCTTACGATCGACAAGTCCGACGCGTTGGGAACCTGCCCGAAAATGCAACAGGGCCAGGCGACTGCCCAGCCCCATCAGGACGCAAGTAAAGAATACCGTGACCAGCAGACACCGCCGTCGTATCTGGCCATCATTCATTCAGACCGGTCCGCGTCAGGCCCGCAATACGCACATCATTTTCTGCGTCGGCGTCGGTTACTCCGGGGTCATGCCGGGCAGGTTCAAGTCGCACAACCTGTTCCCGCTGTGGCCAGTTCATGTATAGATTGTTGCGCAACAGGACCGTCTTGAGATTGGCGGGCGCAATTGTCTGTGACCATTTGTACTGCTCGTTTGAAAGTCTTCGTTGATACTCGTCGAGCGTCGCGTCGCGTTCGCGCAGATCGCGCCCGAGGGCTTCGCAGCGGGTCACGATCGTCAGATAGCCCAGCGCCAGCGTCGATGCAACCAGCAGCACGATCGCCAATGGTGCCGGGAAGTCCAGATTGACGTCGAGCTTCTTGTTTTTCCTACGCCTCTTCGCCATCGGGTATCCTTTCCAGCATGCGTAATTTCGCCGAACGCGCGCGCGGGTTCCGAGCGCATTCATCGGCGCTCGGCGTGATCGGACGACGATTCAGCCTCCGCACGCGCGGATAGGCTCCGTGCCATGCGCGGCCCCCGGCGGCCAGTGATTCCCAGCGACCCTCATGCTCCCGAAAAATATTCTTCACACGGCCGTCCTCGAGGCTATGGAAGCTGATCACGGCCAGGCGGCCCCCGTCAGCCAGCAGGTCGATCGCGGCGCGCACACCACAATCAAGCGATTCGAGTTCGGCGTTCACGGCCATGCGAATGGCCTGAAAAACGCGTGTCGCCGGGTGTATCTTCCCACGCCGACCGCGACGTGCCCGCTCGACAATCTCCGCCAGGCGACCGGTCGTCGCAATCGGGTCTCGTTCGCGTTCGCGCACGATCGCGCGTGCGATCCGCCGGGCCGAACCCCTCTCGCCTGATTCAATGAAGATTGTGACGAGCCGATCTTCCGGCCAGTCGTTGACAACCCGTGACGCGGTCAGATCGGCTGTGCGATCCATTCTCATATCCAACGGACCATCCTGTGCGAAACTGAAGCCGCGCTCGGCCGTATCGACCTGATCCGACGATAAACCGACGTCGAGCACGACCGCCTGCGCCGAACGCATGCCCGACTGTTCCGCGATGGCCGTGAGATCGGCAAAGTTGCCGTGCACAAATGCGCATTGCTTTCGATACGGTGCCAGTCGTTGTTCGACGCGTTCGAGCGCTTCCCGATCGCGATCGATGAGCAATGCGCGACCGCCGGGCCCCAGGCGTTCGATCGCGGCATGGGCATGGCCACCCGCACCTGTTGTCCCGTCGACGTAGTTTGTCCCGGCATGTATTTCAAGTCCTGCCAGCACCTCTTCAAGCAACACAGGTCGGTGCATGGCTCATCCCGTTCGTCAGCGTTTTCTACCAAGCCCTCTAGAAACCTACGTATTCGGCCGCATCGGTAAAACTGGCCGGATCCATTGAACCCGTGGCTTCCCAATTCTCGGGACTCCATATCTCGATCAAATCCAGCGCACCGATCAATACCACCTGGTCGACCAGCCCGGCATAGGCCAGGAGTTCATCTTTGACCCGAATGCGTCCCTGTCCGTCCCAGGCCACGAGATCCGAGCGAGAGCCGAGCGACCGTGCAAATTGCCGTGCGCGCGTGTCCGCAATGGAACGGCTTCGCACGCGCTCAAGGCGCGGGCCGAAATCACGGGCCGGATACGCGTAGATACAATTGTTCGGAATCCCGGGCAGAAGATAGAGCGCCGGCGGCTCCCCAACTTGATCGCGCCACTCAGACGGAATCGTGAGGCGTTTCTTGGGATCGAGATTGTGGACGTATCGATGGACGAATACGCCCTGCGAGACTGGTGTATTCTCTGACATGGGCCGTCGAAGCTAATTCCAAACATTTCGAGCCACAATGCACCACATCGCCCCACCACCTGTCAACAAAAACTAGCAATAATTGGCCTGTTTTCATTAGAAAAAGTCCCTCGAAATGCGATTTTACGAAGAAAACGGCATGTCGGCGGATCAGTGCGAGGCGAACCGTCTTACCTTAGCGGACCTCGGCTCCGCTCGGAATATCGCCATCCGGGGTCAAGAGGCGCAGAACGTCACCGTCCGATGCGGCCAGCAGCATACCATTCGACACTTCGCCGCGGATCTTCGCGGGTTTCAGATTCGCGACAACAACAACCGTCTTACCAACCAGATCCTCGGGCGTGTAGTGCTGCGCGATGCCCGCGACGACCTGGCGTTCTTCGCCGGCTACCTCCACCTGCAACTTCAGCAGACGGTCCGCGCCCTCGACGCGGTCCGCGCCAATAATCTTCGCCGTCTTCAATTCGAGATTCTGGAACTCCGTAATATCAATCAAGTTGTCATCCGTCATCGGAGAATCCTCTTTCTTCTTTAATTCTTTTTTCTTTGGCGCCTCGATCCGCGGAAACAACGCGGGTCCTTTCTCCACTCGTGACCCAACCGGCAACACGGCCCAGCGCCCGAGATTTTCAAAGTCCGGTTCGTCGGCCGTCAATCCAAGCGCGGACCGACAAGCGGTCATCCGATCGGGCATGATCGGGTGTAACAACCCGCTCGCGATGCGCAAGACGTCGGCGGCATGGTACAGAACCGTTCCAAGCGATGCCTTGTCTCCGTCGCGCGCAAGATTCCAAGGCTGACGCCGTTCGAGATATCGATTCGTCTCGCGAATAAGATCCGCAACGGCCCCCACAGCCGCGTCGAGTCGCACGCGCTCCACCGCTTCGTGCACGCGCCCCGCCGTCGCTGTGGCCAGGTCTTGAAGCGCGCGATCGTCGTCGGTCAATTCGGAGACCTCAGGAATACGGCCGTCACAGTGCTTCACGATCAGGGTCGTAACGCGACTGAGGATGTTGCCCAGATCATTCGCAAGGTCTGCGTTGTATCTTCGCGCAAATGCCTCCGGCGTAAAATTTGCCTCCTGCCCCACGACCATCTCCGCTATCAGAAAATACCGAAAGGCATCGACACCGTGCCGATCGATATACTCCATCGGATCCACCACGTTGCCGGTCGTCTTGCTCATACGCGAATCCCCCGATAACCACCAGCCATGGGCCAGCACGGTACGCGGCAGCGGCAAGCCCATCGCCTTCAGCATGGTGGGCCAATAGACCGTGTGGGTCGTCAGAATGTCCTTCCCAATCAAGTGATAGGCGGCCGGCCACAACGCCGCAAACTGCTCGTCGTCACGCCGATAACCGATTGCGCTGATGTAGTTGACGAGCGCGTCGAACCAGACATACGTTACGAAATCCGCATCGAAGGGCAATTCGATGCCCCACGAAAGACGGCTCTTGGGGCGCGAAATGCACAGATCCGTCAACTCCTGCCGGAGGAACCCCAGCGTCTCGTTGCGCCGAAAATCGGGCTGAATGAATGTCGGATTCTGATCGATATAGTCGATTAACCATTGCTGGTAGTTACTCATCCGGAAAAAATAGTTCGCCTCGGCAATGCGCTCCACGGCCCGCCCGCAGCCCGGCTCCGGACACTTTCCATCGACAAGATCCTTCTCCGTATAAAATCGCTCACAGGTGACGCAGTACCAGCCGTCGTACTCGTCGCGGTAGATTTCGCCGCGGTCGTACAGATCCTGCAGGATTTCCTGCACAATGACTTTGTGACGTTCGTCCGTCGTGCGAATAAAATCATCATTCGTTATCTCCAGCGTTTTCCAGAGCTCCTGGAACCGGACGACAGTTTCATCGGCGTGTGCCTGAGGCGTGGTATGGCGCGCCTCGGCGGCGCGCTGGACCTTCTGCCCGTGCTCGTCGGTGCCGGTCAAGAAATACGTCTGTCTGCCGAACAGACGCGCGTAACGCACCAGCACATCCGCCAGGATGGTGGTATACGCATGGCCGATGTGCGGCTTGTCGTTGACGTAATAGATCGGCGTTGTGACGTAAAAGCTCGAGTCCGGCATGGCGGGACCTCCAGTGGCCGCGGATTATAGAGCCGCCGGCGCATGGAGTGCAATGACCTTCGCCGGCATCACATCAGTGAGACGGCGTCGATATCGACCACACACAGGATTCCGTTCGGCCAACGGAAATCGCGCGACAGCCGACGCAGCACCTCGGCCATGGCTCGATGCGACGGAGATCGAACGATGATCTGGACACGGTAGTACCCTTTCGCGCGTGCGAGCGGGGCCGGGCAGGGCCCGGCAACGAGTACGTCTGACGCGACGGCACTACGCAGCTCCACGGCGAAGGCCCCGGCACTATCCATCAGTTGGCCTTCGGACCGTCCGCGCACCGTAATACAGGCAAGATGACTGAACGGCGGATACATCAATTCGCGCCGGAACTCGATCTCCTGGTCATAGAAGCCGTCGTAGTCCAGCCGGCGCGCGGCCTGGACCGCCGCATGAAAAGGGGTGTAGGTCTGAACAATCACGTGGCCGCGAACGTCGCCACGACCCGCACGGCCGGCGACCTGGGTCAGGAGTTGGAACGTTCTTTCACCCGCACGAAAGTCGGGCTTGTGCAGGCTCAGGTCCGCGTTGATGACGCCGATCAACGTCACATTCGGAAAATGCAAACCCTTGGCAATCATCTGGGTACCAACGATGATATCCGTTTTGCCGCTCCGGAAATCGCCCAGGATCTTCTCGAAGGCATGGCGGCGACGCGTCACGTCGGTATCGAGCCGGGCAACCCGTGCGCCGACAAAGAGCTTGGCAATGATGTCCTCTACGCGCTGGGTGCCCAGGCCGGCAAACCGGAACTCCGGGACGCCACAGCCGGGACAGGCGTCGGGGACCCTGCGATCATCGCCGCAAATGTGGCAACGCAAACGCTCATCGACCTTGTGGTACGTGAACGCCAGACTGCAGGCGGCGCACTCAGCGACGTGCCCGCACTTGGGACAGATGAGCGATGTCGCGTATCCGCGCCGGTTCAGGAAAAAGATGGATTGCTCCCCCCGGTCCAGGCGTTGACGTGTCGCATCGACCAGCACCTGCGAGAAGACCGCGACGCGTCCCGTGCGCTCGGCCTCGACACGCATGTCGACGATCTGCATCGTCGGCATTTGCCGGTGATCAACGCGATCGGGCAGCACAGCCACGGCGTATTTACCGCGGCGCGCGTTTGTCGTCGATTCGAGCGCAGGCGTGGCGGAACCCAGCAGCACGGCACAGCCGTGCATCTTTCCCCGCATGACGGCCATGTCACGCGCGTTGTAACGCGGCGACTCCTCCTGCTTGTAGCTCGGTTCGTGTTCCTCGTCGACCACGATCAGCCCCAGGTCACGAACGGGAGCGAAGACGGCCGAGCGAGCGCCGATCACGATGCGCGCCTCGCCAGAACGAATGCGATGCCATTCGTCATGCCGTTCGCCTTCCGCAAGATGGCTATGCAGCACGGCGATGCGATCACCGAAGCGCGCGAAGAATCGTTCAACGGTTTGCGGCGTCAATGAGATCTCAGGCACGAGCACGATCGCACCGCGATCCTGTTCAAGCGCATGCGCGATGGCCTGCAGGTAGACCTCCGTCTTGCCGCTGCCGGTCACCCCGTGCAACAGAACCACCGGCGGATCGAGTCCGTCGATCGCCACACAGACAAGTTTGAGCGCCTCGGCCTGGGCCGGCATGAGTTCCATGGGCTCCGTCGGCAGGATCTCGTGTTCAGTGAGCGGGTTGCGGCGAACCGTCAGGGGCGCCATTCGAACCAGTCCCTTCTTCTGCAGCGCGCGTACGGTTCCGGAACTGGTTCCGGTCGCGGCAATCAAATCGGTCAGGAACAGGCCCTGCCCATCGCGCAGGGCGTCGATCACGGCCGCCTGGCGTGGCGCGCGGGCGCGCAGAACCTGCAGGGCATCGCCCTCCGGGCTGTCCGGTTCGAGCTCGACAAAAAGACGCTCCTTGCTGCGCGCGTCCGTGCGCCGCACCGCGCCCGGCAAGACAGTCCGAATCGCCTGTTCGAGCGGCGCGCAGTAATAGACGGACATCCAGCGCGCGAGTTCCAGCATACCATCGGCAATCAACGGCTCCGTGCCCACGACCGACGTGATCGCCTTCAGATCCGCGCGTTCCGAATGATCCGCCAGCGCGATCACGAAACCCTCCTTGCGCGACTTGCCAAAGGGAACATGCACACGCGAGCCGACGCGAACATCCGGCACGAGATGGTCCGGAATTCGGTAGTCGAATTCCCGGTCGAGGGAAAGATCGACCGCTATTTTTGCTATAGACGCCATGATTCATGGTACGCGGCCACCGCTGATTGACAAACCCACGATGAGGGCTCGATCGATTATGGCCTGACCGACGCCATCCGCGCCGAGGCGATTCTGCAACGGATCAAAAAAAAATGGGAGCGAAAATCGCTCCCATTTCTTCGGTCCGGGGACCGTAAGGGGTGTCTCTATCTAGTGCGTCTCATACGGGGTCAGCACCGAATTCGTCGCGCCAGCCGTATTGAACGCCCTATCCATCGCACGCTGACGGACCGTAAACCCGGCGCCGCCCTTGTTAATCATGACAAGGCCCTTTCGACCGTAGGGATTGTCGTTCAGTAGCGGATAGTTGGTGGTACCGCCGCTTCCGATTTCATCGCCGAGCTGATCCCCTGTATTGGCGTAGGCGAGATTGCGCGTAAACAGAAACGGTACGGAGTCCGGGGTCGAATCACTCACACCCGACACGACGTTCCAAGCGTTGTTCGTCTCCGTCCAATTAGCGGAGTTGACCGACGAGACCAGCGCCGTGCTGGGCGTCAGACCTGGTCCCGAGAAAAACGACATATCCGTCGAAATGATTTCGTTCGTTACCAGCCAGGCAATCCAACCCGTAGAGGTCTTGAACACACCACTCGGGGCGTTTTCCGTCGCGTTGAACTTCGGCCACGGCGCTATTTCGCCAGTCACCTCCGAGTCAACCGCTGCCGCGAAAACGGACTGATAGATATTTTTTCCGTTGCTCATCGTGCGAATCATCTTGCCCTTGGTCAGCGCGCCTTGAATCGCCGGGAAAAGCAAAGCTGCCAAAATCGCGATGATCGCGATCACGACAAGCAGTTCAACCAAAGTAAATCCGCGATTTTTCATCATTCTCCACTTCATAGCCATAACTCGGTTCCTTTCGATATATTTTCGTCACCGTCTCGAGCAAACGAACTTGTCACGCAATCGGGGTATAGATAGCCAAATGAGCCATCCGGGTCAACGTCGAATTTCCATCCTTCACACTTCGTATCACCTTCCTGCGTGGCCGTCCATCCGATGCTCCCATCCTTTCATATATTCCGGGGCCAGGCGGAAAAGTTCAGTCGAACCGCCTTTTCCCGCTGATCCGGCGGAAGGGCAAGACCTAGGGGAGAATCAGCATGCAGTCACCGTAGCTGTAAAAGCGGTACTTCTGCTGAATCGCCGCTGCGTAGGCCTGCCAGAGGAGATCTGTTCCGCAGAATGCTCCGACCAGCATCAGCAGCGTGGACCCCGGAAGGTGGAAATTCGTAAGAATAATGTCAACGATCTGAAAATCGTACGGGGGATAGATAAAGAGCTCACTACGCCCGGCGCCGGGGGCCAGAGCGCCATTTGGGCCGGCGGTTTCGAGCGTGCGGACCGTCGTCGTGCCCACCGCCACGACACGGCCTCCGGATGATCGGGTCGTGGTTACACGCTGCACGGTTTTGGGCGGGATCTCGTAGCGCTCTTCATCCATATGATGCATGGCCGGGTCATCCACGCGAACGGGTTTGAACGTGCCCCACCCCACGTGCAAGGTCAGAAACGCCTGATTCACCCCCCGCTCACGAAGTTCGTCGAGCAGTTGCGACGTGAAATGTAACCCGGCGGTCGGGGCCGCCACGGCGCCGACCCGGTCGGCGTACACGGTCTGGTACCGTTCGTCGTCGGCCCTGTCCGCTTCGCGCCGAATGTAAGGCGGCAGGGGGAGAACGCCGCGCCGTTCGAGCACGGTGGGCAGGTCATCGTCGTGCTGGAGCTCAAGATAAACTTCCCCCCGATCACCGATTGCGGCTACGCGCGCGCGCACCTCGCCTTCTGCGAGATCCATCTCCATGCCGACACGGGCCGGGCGCGATGCGTGCAGCAACGCGCGCCAGGTGCCCGCCGGGGTTTCCTCCAACAGAAGGATCTCGACCCGGCCACCTGATGCGTGCTTCGTTCCATACAATCGTGCGCGCATGACACGCGTGTCGTTGAACACGGCGAGGTCACCCGGTGCCAGGTAAGCCGGAAGATCCGACACCATCTTGTGCTCAATCGCCTCGCTCCCCCGGTGAACGACCATCATGCGGGACGCCGCACGCTCCGGCAAAGGATGCTGGGCAATGAGCTCCGGTGGCAATTCGTAGTGAAAATCAGACGTTTTCATCGATGGAGGACTGGTCGAACGGGAATTGGAAATTGTATGGCTAGCCCCGCCCACCGGTACCCGCAATATCAGATCCCCAATAATCCGTCTTCAATGCCGAACCCCTACTCTCCGATAATCTTTACCAGCACGCGCTTTCGCCGCTTGCCGTCCCACTCCCCATAGTGGATGCGTTCCCAGGGGCCGAAATCGAGCTCGCCGTCGCTGATGGCTACGACCACCTCGCGTCCCATGATCGTGCGCTTGAGATGTGCATCCGCGTTGTCTTCGGCACCGTTGTGTGCGTACTGGGAGTACGGCTTCTCCGGAGCGAGCGTCTCCAGCCATTTCTCGTAGTCTCCGTACAATCCCCGCTCCGCATCGTTGATAAACACGCTCGCCGTGATGTGCATCGCGTTGACCAGCACGAGGCCCTCGCGCACGCCGCTCTCGTGCAGGCAGGTCTCGATATCTGACGTGATGTCTCTGATCTCCCGCCGCTGTTTCGTGTCGAACCACAGTTCCTTGCGATAAGATTTCATTGCCCATCCTCCTTTCAAACCCATTCAATCGTTCTCATGATGGGTTGTCGACCCCCGATACGCGTTGCCACCGGATCGAATCCTTGTTATGATTGCGGCGATGAGGCCGAGTCATGAAACGATTTAGTATCACGTTGATCGGATTGTCGCTCTTGTGCGGCGATCTGCAGGCGGACGACACGCTGCGTGGCGGATTAATCGGGGCAGCCATCGGTGGACTCGTTGGTCACCATTCAAGCGACATTGATACCGCGATCGCCGTGCCTGCCTTTGCGGCAGCCGGGGCCCTGATCGGCAGCGCATCTGACGACGATTGGCATGTTTCATCGGGATACGGATGGGGCTACGGCTATGGTTATAACCCCGGATGGGACTATCGCTACGGATCTTATCCGCGACGCCACAACTACCATTACCCCCACTTTCGCTATCACCATTCGCGGAGTCGCCCTTACCGGGATGCGCGACCCCAGAGGCGTATCGCCAAAACGGCAAGCAAGGAGCCCCGCCCTGATCCCCACCCTGCTGCAAATCTCCACCCGGGAGTCACAATCACACACATCTCCGTGCCGATGGCCAATGGCATCCTTCTCGATTTCCGCATTCTACAGGTGAACGGTCGCTTTATCGGTCCAAACGGCGACGCGTTTGATGACATGCCCTCCGTAGACACGCTTGCGCGAAGATACGTTCCCGAAAAACTGCGCCTCGCGCGGAACGCACATGGCGCAACATCAGTCCGACCTCAGATCCGCGACTCCTGACCGGGAGCCCCTTCAGGCCTCTCGCTTCAGCAGCTCGTGCAGGACGCCGTTAATCATCAGCGCCGCGAGGGCCCCCGCCGGTACCCCATGCAAGCACCGTGGACCAGGCTACTTCTCCCCGGTTCTCTCAGGCGCCCAGCCAGATGTTCAGAACGGCCCACGGCGCGGTGACGACCAGAGCCAGATACCAGGCATGTTTGATGCGAAAGGTCATGTCGCCGCCGACGCACAGCATCGGGCGCGCGGGCCATCGGCCGTTTTCCGAGGGTCCAGGCTAGCCCTCAAACTGAAGGTCGTACAAACGCCTATAGATGCCGCCAACACTGAGCAATTCGTCATGCGTTCCCGATTCCACGAGTTCGCCGGCATCCAGAACGATGATTCGATCGCAGTTTACAATCGTCGACAGGCGATGCGCGATAGCGAAGACGGTACGCCCGGCCATGATCTCATCAATGGCCGCCTGCACCAGGCGCTCCGACTCCGTATCGAGCGCACTCGTGGCCTCGTCAAGGATCAGCACCGGCGGATTGTTCAGAATGGCACGTGCGATGGCGAGCCGTTGTCGTTGACCGCCCGAGAGGCGTACGCCGCGCTCGCCGATGACCGTTTCGTACTTCTCCGGA
Organism: uncultured Verrucomicrobiota bacterium; assembly: GCA_913047795.1. Classification (GTDB taxonomy): domain Bacteria; phylum Verrucomicrobiota; class Kiritimatiellia; order CAJWTS01; family CAJWTS01; genus CAJWTS01. The sequence goes on from CAJWTS010000012.1 coordinate 59,594, forward strand.
AGCTGATCGATAAACTCTGCCGCGTGTGCACGGCGGGCGGCTTCCTCAAGTGCATCCTGCGCTGCGTCTTCGGTACCATAGGCAATGTTCTCGCGAACCGTCATATTGAACAGCACGATTTCCTGGGTGACCAATCCAATCTGGCGTCGAATGGAGTCCATCGTCAGTTCGCGCAAATCTCGACCGTTGATCAATACGGCCCCGGCCGTGACATCGAAAAATCGGGGGATCAGGTTCACGAGCGACGTCTTGCCCGCCCCCGAACTGCCCACGACCGCAACGCGCTCGCCGGCCGTGACGCTGAACGAGATGTCGCGCAATACAGGCGTATCTTCGTAGGCGAATGACACACCCTTGAATTCAATTCGTTCGACGGGCGATTCGCATTCGACGGCATCCGGACAGTCCTGAACAAGGCCGCTGGTATCCAGAATTTCAAACACGCGGTCGGCCGCGGCTGAACTGCGCTGAATTTCCATGTGGAGTTTGCCGAGCCGCTTGATCGGATCGTACATCAGAAACATGGCACCGCCGAAAGTGATCAGATCGGGAAAGGGCACCTGGGTCCAACCCGCGTAAATGAAGATCAGCAGGAAGACCACCGCCGAGAGGACGACCATCACCGGCTCCATCATCTCGCGTGCGCGCACGATCCGCATCATGCGCCCAAAGAGTGCCTTGCACTCGACGGCGAAACGGTTGACCTCGTGGGTCTCCATGCGAAACGCCTTCACCACGCGGACACCGAGAATGACTTCCTGCATAATCGACATCATGTCCGCAATGCGCTCCTGTCCCTGCTTGGCGGCACGGCGAACCTTACGCCCGAAAACCGCAATCGGGTAAGCCGTGGCAGGGATCAGGATCAGACTCGCCAGGGCCAGCTTCCAATCGAGGTAGACGATGGTCGCCAGTGCCCCGACGGCAATGAAGGGTTGTCGCACGAGGTCCGTCACGACGGTCGAAACCGCCCGTTCAATCAATGTCGTATCGTTCACCGTGCGCGAGATCATCTCGCCCGTCTTATTGCTGTCGTAGTAACCGACAGAGAGATTTTGCAAATGGGCGTAGGTCTCGACACGCACATCCATGACAACACGGTTGCCCACCCACTTGACGAGATAACCGCTTGCGTATTGGGCGATGCCGCGCACGACGGCCAGCAGGGGCAAAAGTGAAGCATAGAGCGCGGCGCGTCCAAGATCGATGTCATCGTAATTGATGAACGCTTGCAGATTTTTGCGAAAGGCATGTAAGAGGCCAACCGTTGCCCCACTGAAGAGAATACCAAAAAGCCCGCCGGTGACCAATCGACCGATATAGGGACGCGCATACGCGAGAAGGCGGCAATAGGTCGCCCAGTCCGTGGCCTCCCCGCTGCGGCGTCTGGCTGCCGCAGGAGTCATTGGCCTTGCGCCTCGAGATACCGCTCGGCCTCGAGTGCGGCCATGCAACCTGAACCCGCAGCCGTGATTGCCTGCCGGTAGGTGGGATCGGTCACATCTCCAGCCGCGAAAACGCCGGCAACATTGGTACGTGTGTTTTGCGCGAGGATATAGCCGACGTCGTCCGTATCGACCTGCCCCTTGAAGACGTCCGTGTTTGGCTGGTGCCCGATCGCAACGAACAGGCCGTCGACCGTGAGGTCGGAGCATTCGTCGGTCTTAACGTTCTTGAGGCGCAGTCCGCTGACGAGATTTTTCTCAACGCCGTACACCTCATCCACCACGGTATTCCAGGCGACGTCGATTTTTTCGTGAGCCAGCGTCCGTTCCGCCATGATCTTCGAGGCTCGAAATTCGTCGCGACGATGAATAACCGTCACTTGCGAAGCGAAACGTGTCAGAAACAGTGCTTCCTCCATGGCCGTGTCTCCACCACCCACGACAGCGACCGGCATATCGCGGTAGAATGCGCCGTCACAGGTGGCGCAGGAAGTTACGCCATGGCCGATCAGTTTCTGTTCGGACTCCAGCCCGATGTACTTCGCGCTGGCTCCGGTCGCGATGATCACGACCGCCGTTTCGATCGTGTCTCCGCCGTCCAACTCAAGACGAAAAGGTTGTTTCGAAAGGTCCGCCTTCACGACGGTTTTGAATTGGCAATCCGCGCCGAAGCGCTGCGCCTGTTTCCGCATCTCGTCGATCAACTGCGGCCCCTGGATTCCCTCCGGAAATCCGGGATAGTTCTCTACGTCCGTCGTGGTCGTTAACTGTCCGCCGGGCTCAATGCCCTCCAGGACAAGTGGCTTCAGGTTGGCCCGGGCCGTGTAGAGCGCCGCGGTCAGCCCCGCGGGACCACTCCCGATAATGACGACTTTTTGCATTGCTATTACTCCCCTTAATTCATGGTCTCAATATAGATAACAGAGAAAGCACCCACGCAGGAAGACATCAGCGGTTATGCCGCCGGGCTCCATCACGTGTAACGTATCACTTCGTCGACGGTCGTGTACCCGTCGAGGATGTTTCGCACCCCGTCCTCGCGCAATGTACGCATGCCCAATTCACGGGCCTTCTCGCGTATGACAAGGGTCGGGCTGCGATCGTTGATCAATTCGCGGATCGGATCCGTGACCGAAAGGTACTCGTAGATTCCCCGGCGACCACGATATCCGGTGTTGCTGCAGTGCGCACATCCGCTGCCATATTGAAACTCGCGATCGCCTACTTCATCAGCCGTGATCTCAAGTTGCTCAAGGATCGTGATGTCCGGTGAATAGCCCGTCTTGCAACGATCGCAGATGACGCGCAGCAGTCGCTGGCCAACGATTGCCTCGAGGGTGGACGAAGCAAGATAGGGTTCGACGCCCATGTCGATCAGGCGCGTGACGGAGCCGGCGGCGTCATTGGTATGGAGCGTACTGAAGACGAGGTGACCCGTGAGCGAGGCCTGGATTGCGATCTGCGCGGTCTCGAGATCACGTATTTCACCGACCATCATCACGTCCGGGTCCTGTCGCAAGAAGGCACGCAGCACAATCGGAAATGTATTCCCGGTCGCTTCGCTGATCGGCACCTGCATGATTCCCTCGATGTCGTACTCCACCGGCTCCTCGCAGGTCAGCAGCTTACGCTCGACTGTATTGATCCGCATCAGAGCGGAATAAAGCGTGGTCGTTTTGCCGGAGCCGGTCGGACCGGTCACAATGATGATGCCGTTGGGCTTTTCAATATCCACAGAGAACGTGTGGTACACATCTTCCGGGATGCCGAGATTCTCCAGGTCGAGTTGTACGGTCGAACGGTCGAGCACGCGCAGCACACAGCTTTCCAGGCCGGATTGCGTGGGCAGCGTGGAGACACGCAGGTCGATCATGCGGCCCGCCACCGTGAGATTGATCCGCCCGTCCTGCGGCAAGCGCCGCTCGGCGATATTCATGTTAGCCATGACCTTGATGCGCGAGGTTACCGGGCCGGCCAGCCGCTTCGGAGGCGGCGTCATCTCGTACAGCGAACCGTCGACGCGGTACCGGATCTTGAATTCGTTTTCGAACGGTTCGAAGTGGATATCCGAAGCGCGGTCCTGAATCGCCTGGTACAGCACGAGGTTCACGAACCGGATAACGGGCGTCGACCCGGCGGCCTCCTCGATGCCCTCTTCGTCCAGATCAGCGCCGTCACCCGCCGTCGCGCGCTCGAAGTCCTCCTCGAGCGAGGAGAGCATGTCGTTAACCGATTCGCTCGTATCGCCATAATACTGGTTGACGCAGGTTCGCACGTCTTCTTCGCGCGCGAGCACGAACCCGACTTCCCTGGTCAGGACAAAGCGAAGTTCTTCCAGTATGGCCTGTGTCACGAGGTCGGATGTCGCGAGCGTGATGCTCTCCGCCGTCATGTCGACCGGAATCACGTTGTACATGCGAGCGGTACTCGCGGGGATGCTGTGCAGGATATCCGGAGGAATCTCCGTCGCCGGAAGATTGATGACCTGGGTGCCGAGGTATCCGGCGATGATCTCGAGCACCTCGTCTTCCTCCATGAACTCCAGGTCGACGACCAGGTCGCGCGCAGACTTGGCGGACTCCTCCTGTTCCGCAAGCAGGGTCTCGATCTGATCGTCGCGCAGCAGCCCCTGATCATGCAGGATCTGCAGCAAGACGTCGTCAAATAGAAGCTCGGACTCCATGGACTATTTCTTCTTTCCGGACCCCGCCAGTTTATCGAGTATCCCTTCGGGCTCGTTGGCCTTGGTAATCAGATCCTCGTAAGAAATCTGCCCCGCCTCATACAGCGCCATCATGTGCGCATCCAGGGTGATCATGCCGTGCTTCGCGCCCGTCTGTATATCCGAGGTGATGCGAAAGGTTTTGTTGTCGCGAATCAGTGCCTCGATGGACGGTGTTGAAATCATGATTTCAAACGCGGCGACGCGACCGGGCCGATCGATACGCATGAGCAGCAATTGCGAGACGACCGCTACGATTCCGGAGGCAAGCTGCGTCCGTATCTGGGCTTGCTGAATGGTCGGGAAAGCATCAACGATTCGATCGACCGTGCGCGCAGCGCCGGTGGTATGCAGCGTTGCAAAGACGAGGTGACCTGTCTCCGATGCCGTAATCGCCGCCTCCATCGTCTCCAGGTCTCGCATTTCACCCACCATGATGACATCCGGATCCTGTCGAAGTCCGCGACGCAGCGCTTCGGGAAAACTCGGCACGTCGACGCCGATCTCGCGCTGCGTCACAAGCGACATCTTATGCTGATGGTAGTACTCGATCGGGTCCTCGATCGTCAGAAGGTGGCATTCCCGTTCCTGGTTGATGACATCCAGCATGCTCGCCAGGGTTGTCGTCTTGCCCGATCCCGTCGGGCCGGTGACGAGGATCAGACCACGCGGGCGGAAAAGAAGCTCCTTGATCTGCCCGGGCAGCCCGATGTCATCCAGAGATAACAGATCGTTCGGGATCAGGCGCATGACCACGCCGATGTTGCCCTTTGCCTTGAGAACACTGACACGAAAACGCGCCTGCGTGCCGAAGCCAAACCCGAAATCCGTGCCGCCGTGCTCACGAACCTGCTGCTGATGTTCCGGCGACGTAACGCTCTTCATCAGGCGTTCCGTATCGTCGCGCGTCAACGATGCGGTCTCCAATGGCGTCATGCGACCGTGTACGCGCAAGGTCGGCGGCGTGCCGACCGCAAGGTGCAGGTCGGACGCACCCTCATCCACACAAAGCTGCAGAAGGTCCGTCATCTCGATTGTAGAACTTTCGATTTCAGTCATCTAATGTATCTCCCATCGTCACTCTTAGAACTTCCTCGGCGGTTGTCATGCCCGCTATCACCTTACGCAGCCCGTCCTCGCGCAGGGTACGCATACCCGTTTCCCGCGCGCGCACGCGCAGGACCGCGGACGACGTCTTTTCGTAAATCATGCGTTGGATCTCGTCCGTCACGACCAAGATCTCGAAGATCCCTTTACGGCCATGATACCCGGTCAGCGAGCATTTTTCGCATCCGTGACCCTTGTAGATCGTGGCTTCCCGAATCTGTTCGGCCGCCGTGCCCAACAGTTCCAGGTCACGATCACTGGCCTCGTGTTCTTCGATACAATGTTCGCAAATGGATCGTACGAGACGTTGCGCGATAATCGCGCGCATCGAAGACGCAACCAGGAACGGCTTGACGCCGATGTCAAGCAGACGCGTGACGGCACTGGGCGCATCGTTCGTATGCAGAGTGCTGAACACGAGGTGCCCCGTGAGCGATGCCTCGGTCGCGATATTGGCGGTTTCGATATCACGAATCTCACCGATCATGACGATGTTCGGGGCCTGGCGCAGAATGGAACGCAGCGCGGAAGAGAACGTCAGTCCGATATCGGCGCGCACATGCACCTGATTGACACCGGTCAACTGGTATTCCACCGGATCCTCAACCGTGATGATCTTGCGATCCGGGCGATTAATGTGATTGAGACAGGCGTACAGCGTCGTCGTCTTGCCGGAGCCGGTCGGCCCGGTGACCAGCACGATTCCATCCGGTAGCCCCACCAGGCGTTCGAACGTCTGTTGATCGTCCGCCATGAAGCCCAGCTTCGGCAGTCCGAGCGCCAGGCTTTGCTTGTCCAGAATTCGGGCCACGATGCTCTCGCCGTGACTCGTGGGGACCGTCGAGACGCGAAGATCGAGGCTTCGCCCGCTGATGGAGACTTCGATGCGGCCGTCCTGCGGCGTGCGCCGTTCCGATATTTTCATGTCCGCCATGATCTTGACGCGACTGATGATCGCCGCCTGGAGGCGTTTGGGCGGACTGTCGACCTCCGAAAGCACACCGTCGATGCGGTAGCGAACACGGAAGCGTTTCTCCATGGGTTCCAGGTGGATGTCCGATGCGCGACGCCGCGCGGCCTCCATGATGATCAGGTAAACCAGCTTGATGATCGGTGCATCCGCGTCATCCCCCTCGATTTCCTCATCCGCGATACCCGTCCCGGAGAGCGTGACGGTGACTGCGTTGTCATCGACCTGCTCGATCATTTCTTCCATCAACTCTTCACCGGCATAATAATGATCGAGCAGCACCTTGATTTCTTCCGGCGCGGCGATCACGGACTCGACATCCTTCTCGAGCATGTAGCGCAGGCTATCGACCGTATCCATGTCCAACGGATCGCCGATCGCAATGTGAACCGTGCTGCCGTTGACCGCCACGGGAACCACGCTGAACCGACGCGCCACCTCCGCCGGAACCGCATCGCGAACCTCGGGTTCCAGCTTGAAATCGACCAACTCGACCATCTCCATGCCGAAATGACCGGCCATCACGCGCAGGATATCCTTTTCCGTGATGTGGCCGAGTTGGACCAGCGCGTCGATCACCGTCATATTGTCATGAACAATGGACTCCCGCGCCTCGGCGAACTGCTCGGGCGCCAAGTCGCTCTCTTCCTCGAGGACCTCGAGGACGTATACGTCGTTTGATGTCATATGGCAGCATCGCCCGCAACCGCGCCGGAACCACAGGACCGCTTCAGTCGGCGAGCCTCGATTCAAGCGCTTTCATCACGAGCTGTGGATTCGAGCGGCCCTGGCTCATACGCATGACCTGTCCAACCAGGAACTTGGCCGCTTTCGTCTTACCCGCCTTGTAGTCGCTGACCGATTTCGGGTTCTCCGCAATGGCCTGCTCGACGAACGCTTCAATACTAGCAGAGTCGCTTACCTGCGCCAGACCTTTTTCCTTAACAAGCGCCGCCGGCATGCCGCCATCTTCAAAAAGGCTCACGAAAACTTCCTTCGCGCTGTTCGAGTTCAATGTCTCGTCGTCCACCAGTCCGATCAGCTCCGCCAGGGCCGCCGGCCGGATCAAGACGTCTGTAATTGCGCCCTCGCGTTCCGCGAGCATGCGCAACATTTCCGTCATGATCCAATTCGAAACCGCCTTGCTGTTGCTCGACAGGTCGGCGGCCTCTTCGAAGTAGTCGGCGACCGCCTTGTCCGCCACCAGCACACCCGCGTCATAGTCCGGCAGTTCGTACTGTTCGACAAAGCGCACCCGTCGCGCCCGCGGCGCCTCCGGCAACTCCTGGCGCCAGTCAGCGATCTCTTTGGGTTCCAGGACGACGGGCATGAGATCCGGATCGGGAAAATAGCGATAGTCGTGGTCGTCCTCCTTGATCCGCATCGAGAAGGTCTTGCCGACATCCACGTCCCAGCGGCGGGTCTCCTGCACGATCTCGCCGCCGCCGCGCAGAACGTCCGCCTGACGATCGATTTCGTAGAGCAACGCGCCCTGTACACCTTTGAACGTGTTCAGATTCTTTATCTCCGCCTTGGTACCCAGGGCCTCGCGGCCGGCCGGCCGCATACTGATATTGACGTCGCAACGCATATTACCCTCTTCGAGATTGCAACGACTGACACCGGAGTACAGCATCAACGCCTTGAGCGTCTGCAGAAAACCCAGCGCCTCATCCGCGGACTCGATATCCGGCTGCGTGACGATCTCCATCAGCGGTGTGCCCGCCCGATTAAAATCGACGCCACTGCTCTGCGCAAAGTGCATGTTCTTCGCGACGTCTTCCTCGAGATGAATGCGACGCAGGCGAATAATGCGCGTGCCGGCGTCCGTGTCGATTTCTACTCCACCGCCCTGACACAAGGGCTGATCATACTGCGAAATCTGGTAGTTCTTCGGCATGTCGGGATAGAAGTAGCTCTTGCGGTCGAACTTCGAATGCGACTGGATGTCGCAGTCGAGCATGAGCCCGGCCCGAACGGTATACTCGACCGCTTTGCGGTTCATGACCGGCAGCGCACCGGGATATCCCAAGCATACCGGACAGACAGCGGTGTTCGGTGGTGCCGCAAACGACGTACGGCAGGCGCAGAACATCTTCGAAACGGTATCGAGCTGAACGTGTACTTCCAGGCCGATGGTTGCGACATATTCCGGCTCAACCATTCGTTGCACCTCCGGCGAGATCCGGCTTGCGTTGGTGCCAGTCGCTGGATTGCTCGTAAGCATATGCCGCCCTCAGGATTCGATCCTCGCCATAGGCAGGCCCGAGCACCTGCAACCCGATCGGGAGACCGGTGCCCGTGAAACCGCACGGCAGGCTGAGGCCACAGATCCCGGCCAGGTTCGCGGTCGACGTCAGTATGTCGCCCAGGTACATCTGCAACGGATTGTCCGCCATGGCCCCGATACGATAGGCGGGTGTGGGCGAGACCGGCGCCATGAGCACATCGCAGGTCTCGAACGCGTGCGCGAAATCGTCGCGAATCAACGTGCGCACCTTTTGGGCGGTCAGGTAGTAGGCGTCGTAGTACCCGCTGCTCAACACGTACGTGCCCAGGATGATACGCCGCTTGACCTCCGCGCCAAAGCCGGCGGCTCGCGTACGGCCGTACATGTCAATCGGATCCGATGCGTCCTCCGCGCGCGTGCCGTAGCGCACGCCGTCAAAGCGCGACAGGTTCGCCGACGCCTCGGCGGTAGCAATAATATAGTAGGTTGCCACCGCGTACTCCGTATGAGGCATCGTGACCGGCACGGTCTCCGCCCCCAATTTGGCGCAGTGGTCGATCGCCGCGCGAACCGCGGACTCGACCTCGGGGTCCATGCCCTCGACGAAATATTCCTGCGGCAGACCGATCCGGACACCGTCGAGATCGCCCGTCAGCGCGGACTGAAAATCCGGTACCTCACGATCCACGGACGTCGAGTCCATCGGATCGAGTCCGGCAATCGCCCCGAGCAGGATCGCGGCGTCGCGCACATCGCGCGCGACCGGGCCGACCTGATCCAGCGAGGACGCGTACGCAGTCAATCCGTAGCGCGACACGCGGCCGTAGGACGGCTTGAGACCGACACAGCCGCAGAAGGACGCCGGCTGGCGGATCGAGCCGCCCGTATCCGAACCCAGTGCCGCGAGCGCCGCACCGGCCGCGACGGCGGCGG
>CAJWTS010000013.1 GCA_913047795.1 uncultured Verrucomicrobiota bacterium
AACCCCTGGTCGAGGCCGACAACGAGATGATCGCCGACGTCGAGGCAATCCCAGCGGTCAACGCGGACGGCACCCTTTCCGACGGCACCCCTTCGGACGACGAAACGGTCCACGACGCCGCTGAGGAGGCCGCCATGACGGACTTCGAGGCACTCGCTGCCGCGTTCGAGCGCGCTGAACAGGACGCGAACGAACAGATGCAGGCTGCGCAAGCCCGCGCCAAGGCAGCCCAGACTGACGCGATGGCGGCCCAGCAGGAAGCGGCCAAGATCATGCAAGGGCGTATGGGGATGCAACCAGTCGCTCAGCCACAGGCCCAGGCGCTGAACAAGCAACGCCAGGCAGAAGGCGCGCAAAAAACCGCGCAACAGCGACTCGCCCAGACGGCTACTCCGCAGCAGGCCGCGGAAAAAGCGCTCGAAGCCGCCGGACGTGAACAGGCTGAGGCCGAGCACGCGCAGATGGCGGCGAACGAAGCCTGGCGTAATTCGCACCAGGCCGACGAAGATGTTGCGGTCGCAAAAGACGCCGTTGACGCGTTCCAGGAACAACTGGCCGAGTTGCGCAAGCTGGAAGCCCCCGAAGGTGTTGACGACCTTACAAAGGAACTCCAGGCGGCGCAAAAGGAGCTGCAGCAGGAGACAACCGAAGCCGGCTTGACCCGTCAGAAGGCGACCCAGGCGCAGGCCAGGGCAGGGCAGGAACAGGTCCAGGCCGATCAACGGCGTCAAGCCGCAGAACAGGCATCGGTTACGGCACAGCGTGCCATGCAGGCCGCCACGAACCAGGCGACGCAGGCCATGACGGCACAGGCACTGGCGATGGAGGAACAGCTGAAAGTGGCGGCGCAGGCGAACCCTGAGATTGCCGCGGAGGGTGGAGACGCCCCCCAGGACGAGATTGCCGCGGACCCGGAGGGTGCGCCCGATCCAATCTCAGGGTCGGCCCCCGGCGACGTCGCCGCAGGCGAGCCGGCGGAGGCCGAAACGACCGCGCTACCCGACTATGTCGAGGCGGCAATGCAGGAGGCGCAACAGCAACAGCAGGAAGCGCTCAACGCGCAACAGGATATGATTGAACACGCCGGCACCGGCGCCGAACTTGCCCGCGCGCGTCAGCAGGGCGCCCTGCGCGAGATGGCCATCGAAGCCGCCGCGAATCGCGCACAGGCGCTGGCCAACACACCGGGGCCCATGACACCGGCCCAGATGGCGCCACTCGAAAAGGCCGTCGCGGCGCTGCCTCCGAATCCGATGCTGGATGCCGAACGCTTCCCGGACGTTCATGCGGAAGAGTTCACCACCGGCGACCAAGCGGACGAGTTCACCTCCGACAACGATGCCGATCCGGCGGCGGAAACGACGAGCATGGACGCCGAAGCGGTTCCCGAGGTCGCGGCACAGGAGTCGGGCGCAACCGGAGCGCCGGGCACGGTCGCGAGCGCGCCGCCCGTCTCATCGAACGCACCGCTCTACGAAGCGTGGGCCGCCGCGGATCCCTGGAACTATGCGCAGGAAACGGCGGCCCAGTTGCGCAAAGCGGAGCAGGAGGCGAGTCGTGCACTGGCCGCGATCGACAACGCAGCGGCGCCAAATCTACAGCCGCTCGAGCAGGCGATGGAACAGGGCGCACAGATGATCGCCGCGCTCGACCAACAGGCGCCTGTCAGCCAGCGCCTCGCAGAAGCTATGGACGCGCTGCCGGAATCGGGCGAACCGTCAGATCCAAAGAAAATGGCAGCGGAGCTTGCCGAAGTGCGGGAAACGCTCGACGAGGAAGCGGGCGCCATGGAAGAGCAGGCCGCCCGTATGGGTCAGGACCGCGAAGTGCTTGAGGGCGTCGAGTCCCTTGGCGAATCGATGGAGCAACTGGCCGATCAATTCGAGACGAAACTGACAACCGAACCGGAGATAAAAGAGGCCATCGCGGAGTTAGACGAAAGCGAAATGCCCTGGCCAATTTCAGAGCAGATCGCGGACTTGAAAGACGGCTTCGATATCGCGGCACCGGCCGAGCAAGCCGAACGACTCGAAGAGATGTCCGAGGCGGTCGAGGTGCTCGAGCCCGAAATTGCAGCCGAACTCGCCGAGCAGGCTGCGACGTTACGCGAGAACGAACCCCTCATGAAAGCATCGGAGCAGTGGTCGCAAGCCATCGACAGCGCGGTAGAAGAGGCCGAAGCGATGGCCGCGGCGCTCGAGGAGCGCGTTGACCCCGAAGCACATGCGTTGCGTCGTGACCTGTCAGAAGTGGCGGCGCAAATTGAGGCGGGCGATGTCGGCCGCGCGCAGACGGCACTGGAGAAGGTCGAGGCCCAGCTTGCAAAAGATGTCGCAGAACACGCGGCACCTGTTCCGGCCGAAGTGTCTGATTCAAAGGTCCCCGAACTGGTCAACGAAATGGTTGCTGCAACGGACGCCGTTGAAGAGCAGCGCGCCGCAATCGAAGAGGCTGAGAAACAGCTACGGGCCGCCGCGAGCGAACAGGTCGAACTCGCGCAACGCGCCGAGGCCCTGCGCGCGGAGGCCGCCGAATTAAAAGAGGAAACGACGCTGCCGGTCCTGCTCGAGACCCCGAGCGAGGAGATGCATGCCGCGATTGATGCCGTCGAATCCGGCGCACTCGGCGCAGCGGTTCGTTCGGCCGAAGCGGCCGCAGAATCTGTCGAGACGCTCGGCGAACAGATCGAATCCGAAACCAGTGAAAGCCTTGTCGATCAAATCAAGGCATGGGAAGCCTTTCATGACCAGGAGGCTGAGAAAGCCGGCGAAGACTGGGGCGAGGACAGCCTGATGGAAGTGGCGAAGGTCGCGGGCCCGGAAACGGCGACACCTGGCGGTGCACCCGGCCCCGAGGCAAATAGTCCGTCCGGAAAGGTGGCGCCCGGTGAGAGCGAACCGACGACGGCCGCGCAACCAGCGGACCCGGAAGTGGCGAAGGCCGCGGGCCCGGAAACGGCGACACCTGGCGGTGCACCCGGCCCCGAGGAAAACAGTCCGTCCGAGAAGGGGGCGCCCGGTAAGAGCGAACCGACGGCGGCCGCGCAACCAGCGGAGCCCGGCGGGCAACCAGAGGCCGCTTCTCAATCGGGCACGCCGGACGCCGAGAAAAGCCCGGTGGGTACGCCGGCAAAGGCCGGCAGCGAGCAGGCGAAGCCGACAGCGGCCGAAACCACGGCAGGAACGCCCGCCTCACCCGAGGGTCAGGCCCCGGTCAGCACACCACAATCCGGCCAGAACGGCGGGACGCCGGAAGGGTCCCCCGCCTCGGGCGACAAGCCGGCCAATAATGCACCCGTGCCGCAACTTCAGCCCGAGCCCATCGATTTTGCGGCAGAAGCGGCGGCGCTGGAGAAATTCATGGCCGATCAGGCAGATATGCGGGACGAGGTGCGCTCACTGCTGACCAACAAATTGGCGACCACGGAACAGATGATGGAGCGGCACGCAGAGCGTCTGGGCGAGGAGCAGCGCGAATTGGCCGAACGCGCACAGATTCTTGCCGCGGAGTTCGAGGAACTCGCTCCGGAAGCTGCGGTCCTCATGCCGTCGCTGGAGAATGTGCTGGAAGAGCTCACCCGCGATCCGCAAAAGGCCGCCGGACGTGCCGAGGAAGCAGGCGAACAATTGGAGAATCTCGCCAGCGCACTCGACGACATGCTTGCTGCAACCACACAACCCGAAATCTCCGCGGCTCTGCTGCCCGTCGCACCTCCGGTTCAACCTCCACAAGAGGCGCAGACCCCGCCGGGACAGACCCCAGGCCAGGAGACGCCTCAGGGACAGACCCCGCCGGGATCCGACGCTCAGAAAGCTGGCGAAACCCAAGCATCTTCACCGCAACAGGGACAGACCCCGCCGCAACAGGGTCAGACCCCAGATCAGAAGTCGCCACAGGGCGATCGAGGTCCGCCCCGTTCTGAATCCGCGAAAGCGCGCACCAATCCTGAACGGGGCCGGTCTCCAAAAGTAAAGCCGCCTCAGGGACGGAAACTCGACGTCCCAAATCCGCTGGAAATGGTGGATCGGTTGAGCATGGACGAGGCTCCGCTCGTTCCAGAATCGTGGGAAGCAAAGCCCCCCGATACGAAGAACCCGGCACCATTGGATCAAACGCCGCAACAGGTTGCGGACCCGCGACTCGCACAAGCGACACCGCCCGCGACAGCGCAAGACGAATCGGCCGGAAACAGACCGACATCGCCTAACAACCCGCAGAATCAGATCAATAAGCCTTCCGATCCCGTAGCCGACGGCCAAGGTCTGTCCCCGGAGAGCCAGAGCCCATCCCCGGAAGGCCCGTCCCAAGAAGGCCCGCAACTCGCGCAGGCGCAGGCGCCCGAAACATCCCAGGCCGAGTCGGCCGGAAACAAACCATCATCTCCCAAGAACCCCCTAAATCAGATCAATAAGCCTTCCGATGCGGCGACTGACGGCCAGGGCCTGTCCCCAAGCGAGCCAAGCGAGCGCGGCGGGGCAGAGAAGGCGACGGGTTCGCAGGAAATGGCACAAGCCTCCTCCGAAGGGACTCCGTCGGGCAAATCACCCGCAAGCCAGCCCGGCGAGGGCAAGAGCGAGTCGGGCGCAAAACCCGGAAGCGGCGAATCAGGCAAGAAATCCGGGCAGTCATCGGAATCCGGCAGTCAATCCTCCGGCGAGTCATCCTCCGAACAGCCCGCAGAATCTGGACCCGACAGCGAATCGGATAGTGGTACGCCTGCGGAATCGGGCCGCGAAGGATCAGCAGAGTCGCCGTCCCGGATGGCGGGCGATACATCGCCGAGTTCACCAAAGAACCCCCTGAACCAGATCAACCGGCCGAGCGATCCGGCAGAAGACGGCCAGGGGCTGGGTCTCGAATCCCCGTCCGACTCAGCGCAAGGCGACCAGATGGCGTCTTCAAGCCCACAGAACCCGTCACAACCCGCGGGTTCCGAACAGTCAGGACAGTCGCCAGGCAAACCGTCCGGCGAGGGCAAACCGTCCGGCGAGGGCAAACCGTCCGGCCAGGGCAAACCATCCGGCCAAGGCGAGCCATCCGGACAGGGCGAGCCATCCGGACAGGGCGAGCCATCCGGACAGGGTGAGCCATCCGGACAGGGCAAGCCATCCGGGAAGGGCAAACCATCCGGCCAGGGCCAACCCTCGCAAACAGCTTCCAGTGGTCAGCCCACGCAGCCGGGCCAACAGGGCGCCCCGTCCGGCCAGGGTCAGGCAGCGGGCAAACAGGCGCAAGGCCAGGCAACGGGGCCACAGGGCGCGCCGCAACAAGCCGGGGCGGCCAACAGCGCCGATGGCCAACAGCCGAATCAACCTCCGTCGATGTCTCCCGCCGAGGCCGCCCGTGTAGGCGAGTTTGCACGTGAAACCGCGATGCTGGCGACGCGCCAGAAGCAGATCGCGGAAGAATTGGATGCGCTGGCCGCCGGGGATGCCGAGAGGCTCGTGACTCGCCAACGCGAACATCTCGCCGAGCGCGCGGGTGATCTCGCCCACGAGGCAGCGACCTTGATGGATTCCGCGGCTGACCTGATTCCGAACCGCCCGGCGGCGCGCCAGGCGGCGCAGACCGCGGCGAACAAGCTGCAGCAGGCGCAGGATGCTGTTGCACCGGCCCCTTCCGCCGACGGGACGACACCCGCTCCACAAAACGCGCAGCCACAACTCGACGCCGCCGCGAATTCATTGGAGCAACTCGCCAACCAGATGCAACCCCCGGGGCCCACCGGACCCGATCGTGCAACTCCCTGGACGGATGCCTACGCAGCAGCGAATCTCGCAGACGATGGCGGCAACGTTTCGCTGGCGAACCAGGCGGCGAATCAGGCGGCGAACAGTCTGGCGCAGGCCGCGCAGCAGGCCGCGCAGCAGGCCAAAAGCATGAACGTGAATGCCGGTGTCGGCGGGAGCGGGAGCGGGGGCGGGGGCTTCGGTACCTCGCCAGATATTGAGGAAGAGGAGTTGAGGAAGATCGGAATCGCACGCGCGGATTGGCTGCGACTGCCCGGTGAATTGCGCGACGAAATTCTCCAGGCCGCGGCCGACGAGGGCCCGGAGGAGTACCGTCCTCTGATTCGAAGATACTTCCGCGATGTCGCAATGAAAGGACGCCGCACGCCGCGGCGGAGCAAAAGACCATGAAGCAACCTGGTTTCATTATTAGATGGTCCGTGCTGGCGGCCATGTTCACGCAGCTAGCCCTCGGCGATGAGATGGCGGAAGTCGATCTGCGTTACGGCAGCGCCCTGGACGAGGCCACCGAGCGGGGCCTCGCATACCTGGTCGGCGTGCAGAAGAAGAACGGCTCCTTCGGCTCGAGTCACCCAGCCACCGTGGCATCGCTCTGCGT
Organism: uncultured Verrucomicrobiota bacterium; assembly: GCA_913047795.1. GTDB lineage: Bacteria > Verrucomicrobiota > Kiritimatiellia > CAJWTS01 > CAJWTS01 > CAJWTS01. The sequence goes on from CAJWTS010000013.1 coordinate 6,349, forward strand.
AATGGCGTTCATGGCCAAGGGACACAGTCCCGGGCTGGGGCCCTACGGCGAGCAGATTCTCAAGGGAATCGACTACGTACTTGAGTCCCAACTCAAAAACGGAATGGTGGCGCCGGACGGGAACATGTACGGACACAATATCGCCACACTCATGCTTTCGCAGCTATCGGGAATGGTCGATCCGGAGCGTCAGAAACGGGTCGACGACGTACTGAGCAAGGCACTCAAGCTGACCCTTACCGCCCAACAGGTCAAGAAGTCCGCCGCTAACCAGGGCGGCTGGCGTTACGCGCCGACAAGCACGGACAGCGATTTCTCTCTCTCCGGATGGGCTTTCATGGCCCTGCGGTCGGCACGCAACGCGGGTGCGGGCGTGCCAAAGGAAGCGATTGATGAGGGCGTAAAATTCATCATGAACTGCAATAGCTCCGGCGGGTTTGGCTACACCCCGGGGAGCGGTCCGGGTCTCGCACGCACCGGCATCGGTCTCTTGTGTCTCGAATTGGTGGGGCAACATCGCACCGAGGTCACGCTTGCCGCCGGCGACTACATTAAGAGGCATGGCGCGAACTATGGCGGCTCTTCTCTCTACTACACCCTTTATTATTGTTCGCAGGGTATGTTTCAACTTGGCGACAAATACTGGGAAGACTACGCCGGGCCGCTCTACGACTTTATTCTGAGGCGCCAGACCGGGAACGGCTCGTTTCAACGCGGAAGCGTCGCGGATGTGTCCTACGCCACGGCACTGGCGATTCTTGCACTCAGCCCCTCCTACCGGCAACTCCCGATCTACCAGCGATAGCAGCATCTGCGGGCTGCTTGCGGATTCTAACCCTTGCCCGAGGCCCGGCCGACAGGTAGATTGGTTGCTGGATCCGTAACGTCGTTAAACACGGCCTCCGACATCATCCGATGGATACCCTATGAGTGACGCGCAAGAACCCGACGCCGACGCCTCGAAAGGTTCTGCAGTGCTTCGCGTCGCCGACTTTGGCGAAAAAGCACAGACATTCCTCTTCGGCTGCGCCCTTTGGCTCGGTTCGGCAGATAAATCGTTGAGCGTCGGAGAACAGCGCTGGTTGCGCGCGGAGTTTGGCAATGCCTATGCGAGTCTACTGCACGCAAGCCTGAAATTTCAGGGCAAGGCGTTGCCGCCCTACGTGAACAAGTGTTTCGCGGCTCTGGACGACAGCGAACGCGAGGCCCTTCTCCCGAAACTCACGCCCTGGCTGCAGGCCCTTGCGCTATCCGACGGCGTCTTCGCCGACGAAGAGCGCAACGTACTGGACCAGATCTTGAAGCAGCTTCAAGCGCCGTAGTCCCTCAGGCCCCGAGCATGCGCTCGGCTCCGCAGGAGAACCAGACGCCTGATCATCGCCGCCCTTGTGGGCACGGCCTTCGCCGACGCGGCCACATGGTCATGGATCGTGGTCTATGACAATTACCATAACGTCGTTCCGAAAGAACTTTACCGCTCAGGCCAGGTCAGTGCCGCCGAGAAGGATGCGTGTCGTCGCTCCGACGATTCGATCGTGCGTTTGAGGCGTACCTGCACCTCAAGGCGCACACATCTACCGAAGGGACGCCCACGCCGGGCCAGACCGGACGAACGACGCACCATAGCCCGCCATATGGTGGCGCAGGTGATTGCGAATAACGAAAAGGCCATGTATCATGGCGCCTTTGATAGACTTATAGCCAAATACATCAGGAGACCCTGTATGATCTTTCATGTCACTTACGAGTACGGGCCCGAGGATCGCGACGACGCACAAGCGCGATTCAAAGCAACCGGGGCCCTGCCGCCAGACGGCGTCAGGATGCTTGGACGATGGCACAGCGCCGAAGGTCATGCCGGATACACGGTTGCCGAAGCCGACAGCGCCACCGCAATCGCGAAATGGATCCAGCAGTGGAGCGACCTGCTTTCGTTCGAAATCGTGCCCGTTCTTTCGGACGAAGAGATGGACGAAGTTATCGGATGAGCCTTTCTGTTTTTACTCGTCGCCCTGGTACACTTGAAACCGCAATCTGATGGATAAGTAATGAATCGCCCCATACACGCATTCACATTGGCCACCCTGTTCCTTTCGGTAACGGCGGTCAAAGCCGCGGAGTTCTCGCTCCAAAACTCGCGCCAGACCTATGCCACGCAGCTGGAAAAGATCGAGACCTCGTTCATCGCCACCCGCGCGGACTGGGGCGAACGCTATGCGGCGCGGCTGAGGGCGATCGAGAAGCAGGTGCAGGCCGCGGGCGAACTAGACAAGTTGCTGGCGGTCCGCGACGAGATTCGCCGCTTCGCCGATTCGCGGACGCTGTCCGGAATCAACGAGGAGAAGCTTCTGCAGGACATTGTCGAGCTTCGTAGCGACTTCAAGGATTCCGATACACGATCGCGTCAATCGTGGGGGGAAGACGTCATGCGCCTGACGATGAAGTACGTTCAGTTTCTCGAGTCCCAAAAGAAGCGCCTGACGCAAGAAGGCGACATCGATACGGCGATCATGGTCAACAAGGAAATCCAGCGTGTGCAAACGCTCGGCATTGTTAAGGAGGCGCAATCGATAACCAAGAGCGCTACACCAAAAAAACAGCCCGGACCAGGAAGCACCGCGGGTACGCCTGCCGAGCATGCCCTGTCTGCACGACTGAAGACGATTCGAGTGGAAGAACTCCAGCTCGACCCCTATCATCCAAGCTCCATGTTCGAGGTCCTGCATCGAACGCTGCGGGCGAGCGGCATCGACTTGAAATCCGTCACGAAACGCATGCAGGTGCGCCACGTCACGGTTCGCGGCAACGGCCCCGATGATCGCAAACACAACACCGTTCGCGTCATGGGAGACCGGTTCCCCTACCAGGGACGTCCGAAGCGCGTGCTGCAGAACGTGTCAGTGCTCGAGGCGCTAACTGAAATCAGCCGCACCTTCGCGATCGGCTACAAACTGGAACCGCGGGCCGTCGTGCTCGTCGATGCCGGCACCGAAGGCTCGACCTGGCACGCACTCGAGATCAGCCTCCCGGCCCTGACCGCAGCTTTCAAGTCGAATTCCGCCAACGCAAAATCGATGTACATCGGGAAAGAAATTCACATTACCGGCGTTTACAAACGCTCCGGTAAGTCCTCTTTCGTACTGGAAGGCGGCAAGATTCGCGCCGAATTCGACACGAAACAGGTGAATCCATCGACGTTGGCGAAGGTGCGCGAGATCGGCGACCGAACGCGACCGTCGATCAAGATGCGCGGACCTACACGCCTCAGAAACTCCCGCCCGGCCGCCCGGCAACGCCTGCGCGTCTGGTGCGCCGGCGAACTCAAGTCATTCGGCGGCGTGTCCGAGTCATTGGTCATTACGCGTTGTCGCGACGTCGCCTGGCGCTACGAATAAACAACACGCCCTGCAGCATACGCGCCGGGATTCGGGGCGCCAAACCGTGTCCCGCCGCCCGGCAGGAACCATCCCCCAGAACAGAAGGTCCGGGATGCTCTTACGACCCTGGATCGGCATACCCAATCCGATCCAGCCGTCGATCAGTCATCAACCCTGGCGAAAGCCGTGTACGGTCTCGACAAACGCCTTTGCCGCAGCTGGTGTCGTCTGGGGCAATACACCGTGCCCGAGATTAACGATCCAGCCCGCCGGCAGGGTCGCTCCGTCGGCCGCACCAAGTTCGGCGGCACGCTCCTTCAAGAACGCTGCACAACGCTTAGCCACCTCGGCCGGATCGGCCAGGAGCTGTTCCGGTGGAAAGTTTCCCTGCAGAACCGGCCGCGTTCCCGCGCGCGCAAGCGCAAGGGCTGCCGCATCAAACCGGACATCCGCATCCAGCGAATAGGCGGTTAGATCCAGATCCGCGATCAAGTCGAAGATGGTATGTAACCCGCGACCAAAGAGGATCAGCGGCGTCTCGGGGCAGGCCGCGCGAACCTGTCGCACGACGGTGCGCAGGGCAGGCAGCGCGAGGTCCGCGTAGTCATCATGGCTCAGTATATCCGCGTGCGATTCAAAAAGTTGCAGTAGATCGGCGTGGCGCGATTGCTGGATGAGGTACCCGGCCAGCACGGGTGCCACGCGATCGAGCAACGCGCGCACGACCTCGCGACGGTCGGCAAGCATGGCGCCAAGATGCGAACGCGTCTTGGACATGGCGCCCTCGATTCCGTAGGTGGCCAGCGTAAACGGTGCGCCGGCAAAGCCAATCACGGCGCGCTCATCCGCGCATTGTTCGCGCAGCCGTGCCAGCGTGCGGACCACGACGATCTGCTCGTCGAAGGAGGGCGGCGCGAGCCGTTCGACATCTTGCATCGTGCGAACGGGCGGGTCGATGATCGGTCCCTGGCCGTCCACAAAGTCCACGCGACAGCCCATCATTTCGTAAGGGATCAGGATGTCGTGAAAGACGATGGCGGCGTCGACATCCAGCGCGTGAACCGGCTCCATGCTGATTTCGGCGGACAGGTCCACGGATCCGACCAGTTCCATAAACGAGTGTTTGCGTCGGAGGGCCTGGTAGCCCGGCAGGTATCGTCCCGCCTGGCGCATCATCCAGACCGGAAGCCGATCGACGGGTGCATGCGCCAGGGCGGCGAGCATTCGTTCGCGTCCGGTCATGCGCGACATTCCATTACGACGGCGGCATCGACCCGAAGAACGTGTAGTACGGCGCGTCGCGCGCGACGCGCTGAACGTATAACGCCGCCTCGCGGGCGTGGTAATCGCCCCACATGCTGGATTCACCATTGGGCACCTGCGCCCCGGCGGGCACGTGGTCCCATCCATTGGGGCGATGATAGACCGAGTGCAGGATCAGGCCCTGGTGCTGCGGGTCTTCGCATAAATAGGGCTCTTCGAGCAGTGTCGCCAGCACGGTCAGGCCGGCCTGCCAGTAGCGATCGCCGTCGTCGGGTTCGCCGTACGCGCGCAGGTAGTGCCCCAGTCGCAACAGGCCCTGGCAGCCGATGGCGGCGGCCGAACTATCGACCGGCTCATGGTCATTAAACGGATCGGCCGGGCGAGCCAGGTAATCGCCCATCTCTACAAGGCCCGGTGCACCGGTATCCCAATACGGAATGCCGTCGAGCGGTGTGTTTTCTATATAGAAGTCACAGCTGGCCCGCGCCGCACGCAGCATCATCTCCGTAACGGCTGAACGGCCACCAAGTTCTGAAAACGCATCGTCGTCCAGTGTCTCCAGAAACTCGAGCTGTTCCGGGTAGCCAACCATGATCCAGGCCAGGCCACGCGTCCAGGTCGTGAAGCCGGTGTAGCCCTGCTGGGAATTTGGGCAGCGATAATTGCCGTCATTCGTATTAAAGACGCTCTCGTGCGCCACGCGGCCGGGTACATCGTAGAGGTCCCGGCCCTCGCCGTAGTAAACAGCGTATTCGGCTGTCGCCCGCGCATGCTCGACCATCCGCTGCAATAGGGACACGCGCTCGTCCTGCTCATCCATCAGGACATGCCCCAGGCGATGCGCCATGGACAGCGCGCGCAGAGAGCGGATCGTGTCGGCGAAGAGCGAATGCGGGCCGTTGAATGAATAGATGAAGCCGCCTCCGCCGGCGATAGGGGTCCAGCGCCGGGCCTGCACGGCCCCGCTACACTTGAGCGCCAACTCATAGAAATCAATTTCGCCCTGCCCGTTTGTCGCAAATCGGCCCTCGTGCGCCAGACGCAACAGATTCCCGTACGTGCTTACATTATTAAAACCGTGGTCGTGTACGCCCATGTGGGTGACGTGGGGGGCCATCACCGACAGGGTGCGATCACGCCCGAGCACAAGAAAGGCGTCGTCGTCCGTCGCATCGAACTGCAAAATCGCGGATCCATATTGGAAACCCTGCGTCCATTCGGTCCAACCCTTGGCCTGGTACAGGCCACCGACCGTAAAGACCGGGGAGGCCGCACCCGGCGGGCAGGATTCCTCGACCGATCGCACACAGTCCGCCGATACCGCCCAGAGCTTTTCGATCTTACCCTCGAGATCCGCTGCGGTAATCTCACTGTTAATCTTCATTTCAAAGGTATTCTTTCGTGATCCGTCTTGCCGCCGGGTGCCCCACTAGCGCTGACCGGGGAGGCCTGACAACCAACATCGAGGGCGAATTCTAGGTAACGCAGGGGACCATTGCAAGCGGACCTGTTCTAAATATGCGCCTTGAATCGCTGGTCCGACAGCGTAGAGTGGGCATCGCGTAGGGAGACAGTTATGGAAACAGTACAAGACGAGATCACGCAGACGGACGCCAAAGTCCCGCCCGCAAGCGCTGCGCAGGCCAACGAGCTTCCGGATGCGGACCTCGGCTTCGCTCCACTGCCGTCGTCGCGCAAAGTCTACGCATCGGGCACGCTTTTCCCGTCGCTCAAGGTACCCGCACGCGAGATCACGCTCTCGAACACCGTCGGCCCCAATAACGAGGAAACCGAAAATGCGCCGATGCGCGTTTATGACACATCCGGTCCCTTTACGGATCCGGACGTGAAGATCGATATCCGTAACGGCCTGGAGCCGCTTCGACGACCTTGGATTGTCGAGCGTGGCGACGTCGAGGAACTGGATGAGGGGACGTCAGCGTATCGCCGTGAACGCGCCGCCGATTCAACACTGGACGCGATCCGGTTCACGACGACGCGCAAACCTTTACGCGCGCGGTCCGGCGCCAACGTCAGCCAGATGCATTATGCGCGCCAGGGCACGATTACCCCGGAGATGGAGTTCATCGCCATCCGCGAGAACATGGATCCCGAGTTCGTGCGTAGCGAAGTCGCGCGCGGACGCGCGATCATCCCTTCCAACATCAACCATCCGGAGTCGGAGCCCATGATCATCGGGCGCCGGTTCGGCGTAAAGATCAATGCCAACATCGGCAACTCGGCGGTTGGGTCCAGCATCGCCGAGGAGGTCGAAAAGATGACCTGGGCGATTCGCTGGGGCGGCGACACCGTGATGGATCTCTCCACCGGGAAAAACATCCACGAGACGCGAGAATGGATTCTGCGTAACTCACCGGTTCCAATCGGAACCGTTCCCATCTACCAGGCCCTGGAGAAGGTCGATGGCAAAGCCGAGGAGCTGAACTGGGACATGTACCGTGACACGCTGATCGAGCAGGCGGAACAGGGCGTGGACTACTTCACGGTGCACGCCGGCGTCCGTCTGCCGTACGTGCCGCTCACAGCCAAGCGCATGACGGGCATCGTCTCGCGCGGTGGTGCCATCATGGCGAAATGGTGCCTGGCCCATCACCAGGAGAGCTTCCTCTACACGAATTTCGAAGAGATCTGCGAGATCATGAAGGCATACGACGTCAGCTTCAGCCTGGGAGACGGCCTGCGGCCCGGCTCGATTGCCGACGCCAACGACGAAGCGCAGTTCGCCGAACTGGAGACATTGGGCGAGCTGACCCAAGTCGCCTGGAAACATGATGTGCAGACCATGATCGAGGGACCGGGTCACGTGCCGATGCATCTGATCAAGGAGAACATGGACAGGCAGCTGGCTGTTTGCGATGAGGCGCCGTTCTACACGCTGGGACCGTTAACGACGGATATTGCCCCGGGCTACGACCATATTACCTCCGCGATCGGCGCCGCCATGATCGGGTGGTTCGGCACCGCGATGCTTTGTTACGTCACACCCAAGGAGCACCTCGGCTTGCCGGACAAGCAGGACGTGAAAGACGGCATCATCGCATACAAGATTGCGGCCCACGCCGCGGACCTGGCCAAAGGTCATCCTGGTGCGCAGGAACATGACGACGCGCTATCCAAGGCGCGTTTCGAATTTCGATGGCGGGATCAGTTCAATCTCAGCCTTGATCCTGAAACGGCGGAAGCCTTCCACGACGCAACGTTGCCCGCGGAAGGTGCAAAGGTCGCGCATTTCTGCTCGATGTGCGGGCCGCATTTCTGTTCGATGAAGATTACACAGGATGTGCGCGAGTATGCGCAGACGCATGGGGTGTCCGAGTACGAAGCGCTCAAGGAGGGCATGAAGGACAAATCCAACGAGTTCCGCAAGCAGGGCAGCGAGATCTACGGCTGACGGGCTCGGCCCACCGCGAGAAGAAATCACCGTGGCCTTCGATCGATCATTTTATTTAAACCTCACGGAATCCGGCATAGCGGGCGACGCCCCTGACGCCGATACCTGTGTGCAGCTGCTGCAATCGCCCGAGATCGAATTGTTGCCGCTGCTGGACGCAGCCTTTCAGGTCCGCCGCCACTTTCACGGTCACGAGGTCGCGGTCCACATCCTGAATAACGCGCAGAACGGCCATTGCCCGGAGGACTGCCACTATTGCGCCCAGGCCCGCACATCGAAAGCGGATATCGAACCCTACGGACTGAAGAGCGACGACGAAGTGCTTGAAGAGGCGCGCGTCGCTTACGAATCAGGGGCCTATCGTTACTGCATGGTGTTCGCGGGCCGCGGCCCCTCCAAGCAGCGCCTCGAGCGGCTGGCGCGTCAGGTGCGCAAGATCAAGCAGAACTATCCCCTGCAGATATGCGTTTCGCCGGGTTTGATGGACGATGAAGGCACCTCCATTCTCAAGGACGCGGGTGTCGACCGTCTGAATCACAACCTGAACACCTCCGAGCGCCATTATCCGAAGATCTGCACAACCCATACCTACGCCGATCGCGTGCGCACACTCGAAGCTGCGAAACGATCAGGCCTGCAAATGTGTTCGGGCATCATCGTCGGCATGGGAGAAGCGGATGAGGACGTCGTGGATGTGGCCCGTACATTGCGGTCGCTCGAAGCCAGCTCGATCCCGGTCAATTTTCTCGTCCCGATTCCCGGCAACCAGCTCGAGCAGCCGGCGCGACTGTCGCCGACCTACTGTTTGCGCGTGCTGTGTATGTATCGCTTTGTTAACCCGCAGGCCGAACTACGCGCCGCGGCGGGTCGCGAAGGTCATCTGCGCAGCATGGAAGTGATGGCGCTTTATCCAGCCAACTCGTTGTTCCTGGACGGCTATCTCAATACACGCGGAGGCAGCCGTGAGCGCGTCCTGCAGATGATCAAGGACGCGGGGTTCGAGATCAAATCGTCGTTCAGCGTGGATGAGATGCTGGACCAGGAAGCGCAGCACGCGTCTTTCCAGGTCGATCCTGGCGATGGGCAGGGGTCGATCCTGAAGACGCTCGAAGAGTTGCGGCCGGCGAACCAGGCCTCCGATATCGCCACGGCGGATCAATCGTCGGCTACGGCGCCAAGCGACCGAAAATAGTCCATCGTTCGCTCAAGCCCCTCGCTGCGCGGCACCTGCGGCTCCCAGCCAAGCAACTCCCGGGCCCGCGAAATATCCGGTCGGCGCTGACGCGGATCGTCCACCGGCAGCGGCTTGAAGATGATGCGCGATTGGGAACCGGCCAACGCCACCACCTCCTCGGCGAAATCCTTGATTGTCACTTCATCCGGATTCCCGATGTTAACCGGGTCGGAGCAGTCGCTTAGCAGCAGGCGATGAATACCTTCCATCAGATCGTCCACATAGCAGAACGACCGCGTCTGGCTTCCATCACCAAACACCGTGATGTCTTCGCCTTCAAGCGCCTGGCGGGCGAAGGCGGGCAAGGCGCGGCCGTCATTGAGGCGCATTCGCGGACCGTAGGTATTGAAGATGCGCACGATGCGGGTCTCGATATCATGTACGTTGTGGTAGGCCATGGTCAACGCCTCCTGAAATCGCTTGGCCTCGTCATACACACCGCGCGGACCAACGGGATTTACGTTGCCCCAGTAATCTTCCGTCTGCGGATGCTCAAGCGGATCGCCGTAGACCTCCGAGGTGGAAGCCACGAGAATGCGGGCGCGCTTGGACTTGGCGAACCCGAGCAGGTTGTGGGTGCCCAGTGAGCTGACTTTCAGGGTTTGAATCGGTAGTTGCAGGTAATCGATCGGGCTTGCAGGAGAGGCGAAGTGGAGAATGTAATCGATCGGCCCGGGCACGTGCACAAAGGTCGATACGTCGTGGTGACAGAACTGAAAATTCGACTGCGGCAAGAGGTGATCGATATTCGCAAGGTTGCCCGTCAGCAGGTTGTCGATCCCGATAACGTCATGCCCCTCTTCCACGAATCGATCGCAGAGATGTGAACCCAGGAACCCGGCTGCGCCGGTAACGACAATACGTTTCGAATCGGCACTCATAGCGACTCCAATCGACGGGAGACAGGGCCGTTCACGAGGCGTCGGGGCGCGTGCCCTTGCGTCCAACAGACTCGTAGTGGAAGCCCAATTCGCGCATCAGTTCGACCTCGTAGAGATTGCGTCCGTCAAAGATAACTTTGCTCTTCATCGCTTCGGCAATGCGCTTGAAATCCGGATTGCGGAACACCGCCCACTCCGTGACGATGACGATCGCATCAGCGTCCTGGACCGCGGCGTAGTAGTTCTCCGCGTATTCGACCTCGTCACCCAACAAGGGCTTCACGTTCTCCATCGCTTCGGGATCATAAACGCTTATCGCCGCGCCACGCCGGCGCAGTTCCTCGATCACGAACAGCGACGGAGCTTCTCGTATATCGTCGGTATTAGGCTTGAACGCCAGACCCCAAATCGCGAACTTCTTGTCCGCCAGATCACTGCCGAAGAGGGCCTCGATGCGCGGGATGAGAACGGTCTTCTGCTGCTGATTAACGCGCATGACGGCATCCAGGATGTCGAAACTGTATTCTGCTTCGCTCGCCATTCGTGCCAAGGCCTGTACGTCCTTGGGAAAACAGCTTCCGCCGTATCCGATACCGGGGAACAGGAATCGCTTGCCGATCCGGTTATCGGTCCCGATACCGCGCCGCACATGATCGACATCCGCTCCGATGCGTTCGCAGAGGTTGGCGATCTCGTTCATGTAACTGATCTTCATCGCCAGGAACGCATTGGCGGCGTATTTCGTCATTTCCGCGGATCGCTCATCCATATAGATCACGGGATTCCCCTGCCTCACAAAGGGTGCCGTGAGCCGCTCCATGATTCGGCGCGCACGATCGGAACTCGTCCCGATAACGATTCGCTCCGGTTTCATAAAGTCGGACACCGCGAATCCTTCGCGTAAAAATTCCGGGTTGGACACGACGTCGAAGTCGGTTTTTGCGTTGCCGGCGATCGCCTCGCGCACGAGATCGGCCGTACCGACGGGCACGGTGCTCTTGGTGACAATGACTCTATATTCGGTCAACAACCGACCGAGGTCCTCGGCAACCGCGAGAATATGGCTCAGATCGGCAGACCCGTCCTCATCCGGAGGAGTCGGCAGCGCGAGCATAATCAACTCCGCGCCAGCTATCCCCTCCGCGAGATCGGTCGTAAATGTCAGCCGTCCCTGCGCGCGATTGCGGGCATAAAGAACGTCGAGATCAGGCTCGTAAATGGGCAATTCACCGCCATTGAGCATCTCGATCTTTTTCGCGTCGATATCGATGCAGGTTACCTGGTTACCTGTTTCGGCAAAGCAGGTGCCGGTGACGAGGCCCACATAGCCGGTTCCTATGACCGCAATATTCATGATTTGTTCCCGGGCGTTTCGAGGCCAGAGGCCTCGCCACTATAGGCCGTCCGCACAAGTTTTAAAGGTCAAATCGAGGATACCCATTGAAGCGTCGCTCGCGACGCGGCCCGGACTCAGGACCCCTGGGCGGGCGGGGAAACTTCCAGCTGGCTTCGAAAGGCATCGGGAATCGCGACACTTTCGATGCTTCCATCCGGCAGCAGCGCACAGCACACGGTCGTCGACCGTCCGGTCGCTACGATCTCGCCGTCCTTCTCTATCTCAACGCGGTAGGTGACGGATTTATCACCCACACGTTCAACGCTGAGACATACATCAAAGGCATCGTCATAGCGCAGCGGTTGATCGAAATCGAACGAGCACGACACACGCGGCCAGGAAACAACGCGATCCCCTTCTTCGGAAAAAATAGACAGGCCGAGACTCCGAATGAAGGCATGCTCCGCCTCTTCCATATACAGGAAGAAGTGCGTGTGGTGCGCAATTCCTGCCGCGTCCGTCTCGGCGTACGCAACACGACGTTGCATTCTGAATTCGTGAGCCATCGGATCAGGTGTCCTGCGATTCGGCCGCCGGCGCAAACGTGATGCGGCGGGCTTTGGCTTCGAAGCGTGGCAACGACCCGATCTTCACAGGTTTGACTGTCGGGGTAAAGTTCAACCTGCTGCAAACGCGGTCGGAAAGTTGATCGGCAAGATCCGCCGCCGCTTCGGCGGCCGCTTCAATTTCAATGTTCAGGACGGTCAGACCTGACTCCGTGCGAACCTGCATCTGAAATTCAAGGATCTCGGGAAACGAACGGACGATATCCTCGACGGAGGAAGGGTACACATTGTTCCCTTTCACAAAGAACATGTCGTCCTGTCTCCCGAGAATCCCACCCGCCATGCCCCGGAACCCGCGACCCGAGGGACAGGGCTCCGCAGTCAGGCACACTCGATCGCCCGTGCGATACCGAATCAGGGGGCTGCCCCAGCGTCCCAGATTCGTTAGCACGAGTTCCCCCTCGGCACCATCGGGCAATGTTTCACCCGAATCAGGATCGATAACCTCGGCAATGCATTCGCTCTCGATCAGACGCGTCACCATTGGCTGTTCCACGCATTCGATCCCCAGGGCCCCGATCTCGGTCATGCCGGCATGGTCGAACACACGCGCGCCCCAACCTTCCTCGATCCGCCCGCGAACAGCAGGCACCGCGCCCCCGGGTTCGCCGGCGACAATCAAGCCGCGAACCGGGCCACCGGCGAGATCGATGCCCTGCTCCGCAGCCACCTCACACATCCGCAAGGCGTACGTGGGGGTGCAACAGACGAAGCTGATGTTGTGTTCGAGCAGAATCGCGATACGAACAGCTGTGCTCATTCCGCCACCTGAAAAACAAAAGTTGTCAAGTTGCTGCGCGCCCTCGAAGGCCGCCCAAAATCCAATGAACGGACCAAACGAAAATGGAAAAAACAGTCGATCCTCCGCCGTGACGCCCGCCGCCCGGTAGATAATGCCCCAGAGACGCACGGTCCACCACGCCCAGCTTTCGGGCGTATCGAGCCAGCGCAACCGCTGACCGCTCGTTCCGCTCGTCTGGTGCAGGCGCGTATAGCGGTCGATCGGATACGAAAGATTGGTTCCGTACGGCGGATTCTGTTCCTGATCCGCCGTCACTTCGTCCTTTGTCGTGAACGGCAAGCTGCGAAATTCCTCGAGCGAAGCAATGTCCCCCGGCGCATGGCTCGCGAACTTGTCCGCGTAGAATCGGTTCATTGTGAGCTCGCCCGTCATGCGGTGAAATTTCTGCAACTGGAGGGCTTCCATTTCCACGCGCCCCAGGCACTCCTCCTCTTCAATCAAATACGCCATGCCCGCATGTAACGGCAGATCCTGAAAGTGGTCAACCGCAATGCGGGCGGCATGCCGCCCGCATTGCTATCTCGGGCATTGACCGGCAGTTGGGGAGCGCATACCCTTCGGGGATTGCGCGACGCCATGAAGCCGGTCTCCATCCATTATCGATTCACCTTCGACGACGGAACGTCCCAATCATTTCAGATCGAACTCGATGGCGACAGTCTGGAACTCGCCGGGCTCGCGCCCGACGAGCAGCCGGAATGGACGGCATTGGATTTTCACAAGTGCCCGCATTGCCCGCTCGACGACGCGGCGCATGCGCGCTGCCCACTAGCCGCGAATCTCGTGGGGATTGTGCAGCGTTTCGGGAAGATGCTTTCCTACGAGCAGGTTGAAATGGAGGTTGAGACCGAGGAGCGAACCGTGTCGCAGCGCACCACCGCCCAACGGGGCCTAAGTTCGATCATGGGCCTGATTATGGCCACCAGCGGATGTCCGCATACTTCGCCGTTCAAGCCCATGGCGCGTTTTCATCTGCCGCTGGCGAGCAAAGAAGAGACGCTATATCGCGCGGCGGCGATGTATCTGCTCGCTCAATTTTTCCGCAAGCGTACCGGCGAGGATGCCGATCTCGACGTCAACGGCCTGCGTGAGATCTACAAGAATCTTGAATTGGTTAACCGGCACGTTGCCGAGCGTCTACGCAACGCCGCCGTCCAGGATTCAACACTAAACGCTGTCATTATTCTCGATTGCTACGCCAAAACACTGCCGTATTCCGTCGAGCAATCCCTTGAAGAGCTTGCCTACCTTTTCGACCATTCTCCTGCCGTGAGCGCGGCCGACTCCTGACGCACGATCGGCGACCTCAAGCTCGGCCTGCACCGTCCCGGGGAGTCGCGCTTTGAATACTACCCGGCCACATCGTCATCCATCGCGCCCTGCTGCCGGATCTGCCAATCTACGGCTTCTACTTCTATGCGTGCCGTCGTGAGGGCCCCCGACGCTCTGATCGGGTTGCGGATCTACTTTCAAGCCAGGTAGCAGGCCTTCTTCGAGATCTTCGCGTCCATCCCCTCACAGCACTGGTACGGCAGTGCTGCCGGGCCCTGATGTTCGCAAGCATGGTACGTTTTAGTGCATTTGGTTCGGTAATCTTTAATGTGGCGGACTTCGCGTGACCCGAATTCGCGAAATTCTAACTTGCACTTGTCCCGGCACTCGTTCATAGTCGCCCGCTTTTGCCTTGGGCTCCAACCTACGGAGCGATCTCGTATCGCTGATAAGGCGTCCGACGGGGAAGTAAAAATGGACACAGACCAACATCTTAAATTTGTGCGTAACATCGGGATCATGGCCCACATCGATGCGGGCAAGACCACGGTCAGCGAGCGCATTCTGTATTACTCCGGAAAGTCCCACAAGGTGGGCGAGGTTCACGACGGCGACGCAACCATGGACTGGATGGCGCAGGAGAAGGAACGCGGCATCACGATCACGTCCGCGGCGACCACGACCGAATGGCGTAATCATGACATCACGTTAATCGACACGCCCGGCCACGTCGACTTCACGGTTGAAGTGGAACGCAGCCTACGCGTGCTCGACGGCGCCGTGGCCCTGTTCTGCGCCGTCGGCGGGGTGCAGCCCCAGTCAGAGCAGGTCTGGCGGCAAAGCGTGAAGTACAGCGTTCCAAAGCTGGCCTTTATCAACAAGATGGACCGCATTAGCGCGGACTTCTTTGGCGTCGTCGAAAAGATCCAGGAGTCCCTCGGGGCAAACGTCGTACCGGTCGTGATCCCGATCGGCAGCGAATCCAACTTCACCGGCGTCATCGACCTGATCCAAATGAAGGCCGTGTACTACGCGGACGAGGATCAGGGGACCACTTTCCGCGAGGAAGCCGTTCCCGAAGAATACCTGGAGGAGGCAACCAAATGGCGCGCCAATCTGGTGGAGAAAAGCGCCGAGCAGTCTGACGACCTTCTCGAGAAATTCCTCGAAGGCGAAGAAATCGACGAAGCCGAAATTCGTGCCGTCATCCGCGCGGCAACCATCGACCAACGTATCGTTCCGGTCTATTGCGGCTCCGCATTCAAGAACAAGGGTGTCCAACGCCTGCTCGATGGCATCGTCGACTACCTGCCGTCGCCGGCGGATAAGATGCCGATCATTCATCCCGACGGCGACGGCGATCGGCCGCCGACCAAGGATGCCCCGTTCTCCGCGCTGGCATTCAAGATTGCCGCGGATAAGCACATGGGCAAACTGACCTTCATACGCGTGTATTCCGGTAAGATCAGTGCCGGATCAACGGTTTACAACAGCTCCCGATCGACACCACAGCGTATCGGACGAATCCTGCGCATGCACGCCAATCGCCAGGAGGCCATGGAAGAAGCGAGTTGCGGGGACATCGTAGCCGTCGTTGGGCTAAACAAAACCAAGACGGGTGATACCCTCTGTTGCAAGGATGACCCGATCCTGCTGGAGTCGATCGAGTTTCCCGCCCCGGTCATGTCCATCAGCATTAAGCCTGCGAGTCGCCTGGATCGCGACAAGTTGAGCGACGCGTTGCGCGCACTCGCGGACGAGGACCCGACGTTCACCGTTAATTTCGACCAGGAGACATCGGAACTCATTATTTCCGGCATGGGTGAACTGCACCTGGAGATCATCGTCGATCGGCTCAAGCGCGAGTTCAGCGTTCAGGCCGAGATCGGACGGCCGGAGGTGGCGTATCGCGAGGCCGGCACCATCGATGTGGCCGGCGAATACAAGCACGCCAAACAGACCGGCGGTCGCGGACAATACGGCCACGTATGCCTGCGGCTCGAACATCTTGCCGCGGGCACCGGATTCGAATTCGTGAACGAAGTCAAAGGCGGGAACATCCCGGCAGAATTCATTCCGGCGGTCCAAAAGGGCGTTGTCAAAGCCATGGCGAAGGGACCCTATGCGGCGTACCCGGTCGTGGATGTGCGCGTGACAGTCTACGACGGATCCTCTCACGACGTGGATTCCAGCGAGTTTGCGTTCATCGAAACCGCCCGGGTATGTTTCCGCAACCTCTTCCTGAAGGCACATCCCGAACTGCTTGAACCCCTGATGTCGCTCGAGGTCGTCTCGCCGAAGGATTACATGGGCGCCGTGACCGGCATGATCTATCAACGCCGTGGCCGCGTCGAATCCATGGACGCGCAGGGCGACGCCAAGGTCGTTCGTGCCATGACGCCGCTCAGCGAGATGTTCGGGTTTGCCGGTGATTTGCGCACCGTGACCCAGGGCCGCGGATCGTTTACGATGCACTTCGAGCACTACGAAGCCGTCCCCTACTCTATCGCGGAGGAGATCATCGAAAAACGACGGGCCGCGGATCTAATACGTTAGCTTCGCGAAGCGTTCCGCACGACGCGCTCGAGGCCGTCGTCGAGCGCTTCGATGACCTGGTCCCAGTCGAAACGCGCGACGGCGCGTCGCGCCCGATCCGGATCCCCTTCCCATAGACCGCCACCGTCATGGCGCTCGATCAGGGCCGCCAATGCCTGTTGCAGGTCCCCCCGATCATGCGCATAGAAAAAGGGACTCGCATCCCCTTCCAGCGCCGAGAGGACCTCGGGATAGGCCAGGTCCTCGGGAAGCAACGGATAGGCACCCGCCTTGATCGCCTCGATCACACCGATTCCAAAAAACTCGTGCCGCGCCGTCGAGACAACCACGTCGGACGCGGCCAATACATGCACGTAATCGTCACGCGTCGGTTGATAGCCCCAGTGATCGATCCGGTCCGCAAACGCATCGTGCATCTTCTCGAAAATGGGCAATGCGCTACGCTCGTCGCCGCCGATTATGTTCAGTCTAAAATTGTAGCCGTCACGGGCGAGCGCCGAGATGGCCTCGAAAAATTGCTCCGGCCCCTTGTCAAACTCCCAGCGCGCGGCCCACAGGATCGTGCAAATCTCCTGCCGCGCGGGCGTGGCAGCGGCAACCGGGTCCACGCCGGGATAGTAAATCCGCGACGACGATCGAATGCGGTCCACGGCAGCCAGTGGCTGATGATCCGGCATGCGCTTGAGAAAGTCCGCGAGGCCTTCGAGAAACGAATCGCGATGATAGGCCGAGTTGAACCATGACTCATCGGCAGCCAGACCGGTCGACATGTTGGTGAATCCAAAATGGTAGTCAAAGTCTTTTGCGAATTGAACCGGGTAGGTGATCTGGTTCTCGTGAAAATATGCCACACGCGGAAGCCGGGCCACGCTGGCCGGTGCCAATCCCAGGAATTCGGCCAAATTCAACATATCCGAACAGATAAGCGCATCCCAGACAGCGCCGTCATGGACCGCCGCATCAATCTGCCAGGCAAAGGTTACTGCCGCATGCCGCATGCGCCACTTCCACTTATTGGGCGGAAGTGACTGCACTGTCCAGTCGTGGCGGCTACGTCGAATCCAGCCATCCAGGAAGGCCCGGTGACTACCGCCGTAATAGGGTTCAAGTGCAAGAATGTTCATGGTGCGATGCGCATGTTATCGCGCGCGGCGTCCCGGCGATCAAACGCGCTCACGGATCGGTCACTGCGGGTGGCGCCAACGACTCGAAGTAGGCCTTGAGCCGTTCGTTATCGGGATCGCGCTTTATCTGCGTCTCGATCACCTCGGCGGCAGCCGCACGATGACCACGTCGCTTCATCATCTCTGCGTAACGGTACGCCACACCGTGGTGAGTGGGATCAATATGCAGGGCCTCACGGAAAGCATGCCCGGCCTCCATGTAGAGTTTGCGATGCGCGTAAAGCCCGGCGATAGCCGCGCGCATGCCGGCGAACGCCCGCCGTGCCGAGACGTTATCGCGGAACGTGGCATCACTCATCAGGCGGGCAACGAGCGTGCTCCAAAAATCACGATCCTCTTTCACAAGCGGCAGCGGCAGCGTGCGCACCTTGATGGGGTGAAGCTCCATGAGCGGCCCCTTCGGGGCCAGGTAGGGATACATCCAGGGAATCACATAGCCCTCCTCAACGAAGAAGCGATGGTCTTTATTGTTCAGGTCAAAAAAAAGTTTCGTCAATACACGACTGGCATCGCGTATGCCCCGTGTGCCGGTGATGCGCAGTTTCCCGTCAATCAGTCGGATGTCGCTTCCCGCGGTGATCCGACCCCTGCGAACAGCATCGAAATACGCCTCAAAGGTAAGACTGATGTCCAACTCCGACGGCAGGTCAATTCGGCGGCCATGCGAGACTCGGAGATAATCCACGTAGGAATTGTCCGGTAGGCGCCCGGGACAGACGATGAAGATCTTCGGCTGGCCCGTCGCGTCACGGAACGCGGTCGATACGAAGCGAACGGCATCCGATCCCGCCAGCAAGATGCTGCGCGCGGGCAGTGGATCCAGAACAATTTCGCGAAAAATCGCGAGCACTTCTTCGCTCCAGTCCTCGAAATACCGATACCCGCGATAGGTCTCCTCGACCGCCGGCCAGATCGCGTTGTCGATCATGGCGTCCGGATCCTTACTGCCCAGATGCCGGACGCGGACACGTAAGCCCTCGTACTGGTTCGATACTTCCGGCCAATCGGCGGCCGCTACCGCGGAGAAAAAGGGTTCGAAGGCGGAACGGTCCTTGATGTCCATCTTCTTGGCAACCTTGCGTGCCTGGGCCCATTTCCGGCGGCCAAGCAGCTGTGGAATTCTTTGGTCTGCAGCCGCAACACAGGTTGGTGCGCTCACACAGCAGACCAGCAAGACCACGACGGCAATACGTAAGACTGATCCTGTCGACCAACCCTGCTTCGCCAAGGCTGATCGCGGTCGAATGGCTCGCGAGCGATTCATGCTGCCATCGTACACGGAAATCGGGCTCCCAGCCAATTCAAGAACGCTCGACCAGGCGTCATTTCGCGCCCAAAAGACGGCGACGCGTTAGCCCCGGATAGAGAAAGCCCCACGCTCAATCTTGAGCGCAGGGCTTCCGGGTCGATCAGGTATCAGCGTTATTCGGCGTCGCGATTGCGTCGCTGGCCCTCTCCTCGCTCGCCCGGCTCGTCGTCACGCCGACGTCGGTCGTCGGCACTGATGACGCCGTCGCCGTTACGGTCCATGTGATCGAAGCGCCGGCGCAGACGGTCTTCGTGGCAGGCCAGGAATTCTTCCCAGGATACGGCCTGGTCTTCATTGGCGTCGCAGGCCTTCATGCGATCACGGCGATCGCCGGGCGGTCCTCGCCGATCGCCGCCGTCTTTGCCGGCCCAGGTTAGCGTGGCGGGAAGGCTGACGGCGAGGGTCATTGCAGTAATGATCAGAATCTTTTTCATCGTTATTTCCTTTCGTGACGGTGCCATTGGCAGCCGCTTGTGTACCGTATAACGCCGCCACCGGGATATTATTGTATCCGATAGGAAAAGCCTGCCGGGCGGTCGCCAAGAATCCGCGCCTGCGCCCCGCCTTGGGCGTCCGTGCAGCCGGGCTCAGTTGGAAAGGACTTCCACCCGATAAAACCGGGTCGTATCGGCACTGGCCGACTCGTCTGAAACCGTATGGATGACTTCGTACCAGGGCGCGGTGCCGCCCAGCACAGTGTTGGTCGAGAGCACGAACAGGGCATGTGGGTCCGTCAAATCTTCGTTGTATGCATGCACGACGTACGTCTTGTTGGATCGCGCCTTCCAGGTTACAAAGGTCGTGTCATTCGAGAATACGAGATCGGTGATCTCCAGGAGCGAATTCTCATCCGTGGGGTTCGTCCCGGCAGCCGCTTCGTCGTCATCGTCCACGCCGTCGTTATCCGAATCCGGATCGTTGATGTCCGTCGCGGTAACCGGGTCGAAGGCACTTCCGTCACGTTCCTCGTGATCCAGGATCGTGTCGCCGTCGTTATCATTGTCGAGTTCGTCCGGAATACCGTCGCCGTCCGTATCCAGTCCCGGTCGTAGAATGAAGGTTCCCAGGAATCCGGCGAAGTTTTCGTAGGTCCCGCCGCGCGAGACGATGATCCCCCCGGGCTGGGCAACGGCGCTGATATTGGAGTATGTGCCGCCGCTGGTCCATTGTCCGGCACCGTCGAGAACAGCGCTGGCATTCGTGATCGCGTGCGCGCGGCCGGCCGCAAGACCGATCAACAACCCGCCCAAAATAGAAACCAAGATCCGCATAATCCTTGCTAAGCGAGGTGCAATCTTAACCCAGACCCCCAAATCTGTCACCCCGCTCTTTGATCAAAAGGCCATGCCGGACAATATTCGCGCTGCCCGCGCGTTAGATGTGCATGAATCGACAACCCAAAGGACATCCAACTATGAAGACAACGACCCCTATTCAACTCATACTCATCGTCGCGATGGCAACGCTCGCGCTACCCGCGTTAGCAGCAGAGGACGTACCGGAGGAGGCCGTCCGTGAGCACCGATGGCCGCGCTGGCTGCACCACCGTCGCGCAACGGAACAGGACGTGACGCGCACCGTCGACCGCACGGAAGACGGACGTGAATGGACAACCGATGCCACGCTAACCGGGCCGGGCGGCGCAACGGCAACCATGCACGCCGACGGCACCGCTACACACACGGAGGATGGCGCGCAATGGACAGTCGACCGCGATGGAACCCGGCACGGAGGCCAGACCTGGACATCGACCACCACCGGCGAAGGAACCCGTACCGAGGACGGACGCGAATGGAGTTCGACAACCGAGGGAAGTTCGGAGTCCGGCAAGTCCTGGTCCACGGATCAATCCGGCAGCGCAACGATCAATGATGATGGATCGCGGACGATTTCTACCGACTTCGAAAAAACGATCGGCAACGGAGAGACCATCAGCGGCTCGAAGGAGACCACGGTGACGAAGACCGATGATGGACGCGAGTGGGAAACCACGGGCTCGCGCACCGGGCCACACGGCACCGCGACCTACACCGCCGACGGCACCGCCACGCGAACCACCGACGGCACCAAGGCCACGGTGGACCGTTCCGGCACAACGGCGGACGGACGCGAATGGTCGGCCACAACCCGAAGCCGCGCAACGGCCACCGAAGACGGGCGCGTGCGCCGATCCGTCACGCGGGGAACCACCGCGGGCGGAACGCGTGTCGGCACGGGAACCCGTTCGAAGACAACGCGTGACGGCGGCACGTCGAGCAAAAAGTCGCAACGTACCAGACGGGTACGTCGCAACGCCTCGTCATAGATCAACCATCATACTCGATCGCAGCGCTGCCGGTCATCGCCACCGGCGGCGCGTGTTTTCTTTCCTCATCGCCACGCTCTGGCACGGATTATGCTATCTTAGTTTCGACAAACGCATCGGCTCTGAACGAATATCAGCCCTTGTGTTCTGATACGGATTGCCCGACAAATAGGAGAGACAGACATGCAAGCCTTCAAAATACAGAATTCGGAATCCCGGGCACGATTGTGGCCGGTGCTTTTTGCCGCCGCCGGTATCGTGGTCAGCCTTCTGATCGTATCCTGCGAGAGCGGCGGAAGCGATCGCAGTGGTCGATCGACGATCTCGGGCACGGTTGAGACCTTCACCGGGGGCAGTGCCTCGTTTCGCGCGATGCCGAACCCGTCACGCAATCTTGTGGCGTTGATCATGGACGTTATCGTGCCCAGCACGCGGGCGGACGTGCCGGGCGTCGTTGTGACCGTGAGCGGTACGGATATTACGACCACGACAGATGCGAACGGCGATTTCGTCCTGACCGGCGTGCCGGACGGGGTTGTCGAGTTGCTCTTGTCCTTCGGCGGGCAGGTGGGGGTGCTCGAGGTGGATGTTCCACCGGATTCGACCGTTCGCCTGGAAGATGTTACCGTTTTGGACGGTGTCGTGTCGGTCGGCGACATCGAGATCGAAGAAAACGATGACGGCAGCAGCGATGACGGCAGCAGCGATGACGGCAGCAGCGATGACGACAGCAGCAGCGACGACGACTCTAGCGGCGACGACGACTCTAGCAGCGACGACGACGACGACTCTAGCAGCGACGACAGCTGACGTCAGCGATCACCACGAATCTCAACGATCGCGATGCGGACCACGCAAGCGAACGGCCTAGATGTCGCGTGGCGAAATTCCAGATGGTGCGCCGGGAGCCGAGGCCACGCCGCTCCGATTCAGAATCGATGTTGAACGGACCGCCTGGATCGTCTTCTGGAGTTGTCTCGGCATTGAAGTGTTGATTGTGCTCCTGGATGCACTGATCTCATACGGGCGCATGGTGGAAGCAAACCCGGTCCGGCGCCTCTTCAATATCACGCGCGAAGACAGCATCGGGACGTTCTTCTCGGCGACTCAAACCCTGGTCGTGGGCGTCGTTGCATTGTTGATTTCGATCGTCCAGAGACGTGCCGGCGCATCGCGCTGGCAGGTTATCGGCTGGACGGTGCTTGCCGTGTTCTTCATCTACCTGGCTGCCGATGACGGCGCCAAGATACACGAGCGCCTGGGATCGACGTTCAAGCACAGCCAGCAGAATGAGGATGGCAATTTTCGGTCCGACACCGTAGGTGGTAAACTTCTGACGAAGTGGCCGAGCTACAGCTGGCAGATCGTCTTCATGCCCGTTTTCGGGGCGATGGGCATATTCATACTCGTGTTCCTCTGGAGAGAATTTCCACGAGACTGGGATCGGCTGTGGGTGTTAACGGCGTTAGCCTGTCTGGCCGCGGCGGTGGGACTGGATTTTGTGGAAGGTGTCGATGGTGCATACGAACCCATCATGAAATGGCTGAAGGAGAGCGAGCACACGATCGGCCATTTCTCGAAATCCATCGAGGAATTCACCGAGATGTTCGGGTTCACCCTTTTCCTCGTGGTGTTTATTCGGCGGTTGGGCCGCGGAAATCGAACGATCACGATGCAAATGGTGACGGACCCCCCGGATTCGGAGTAGTCTAAGGCCATGCGTCTTGACCGTCTCATTCTGAGATTTGGCGTCTGCATGGCGGCTGCGATTCTCGCAGTCGCCGGCGGTCGCGCCGCCGTTGCGGCGCAGAATCATCATCGCGGCATCCAGGGGCGCCCGGCACCGGAACTGGCCGTCGACTACTGGATCGGCACAGACGGCAAGCAAACGGACCCGGTACGCATCAAGGATTATCGGGGCAAGATGATCTACCTTTACTGCTTCCAGGCTTGGTGCCCGGGCTGTCACTCGCGCGGTTTTCCGACCCTGGTCAAGATCTCGCGGAGCTTCGAGAAGGACGATCGTATCGTCTTTCTGGCCGTGCAGACCGTTTTTGAAGGCCACGCAACGAATACCAAGGGCAAGCTGGCCGCGATCCAGAAACAATATGGACTGAAGCTGCCCTTCGGTCACGACGCCGGATCCGAGGCCTCACGCGGCGTCCCGACAACCATGGCAAACTACCGTACGGGCGGCACGCCGTGGGTTATCCTGATCGATCAGGATGGCAAGGTAATCTACAACGACTTTCACATCGATGCCGATAAGGCACCGTCGGTCATCCGCGAATTGCTCGCCAAAGAACGCTAGCCGACTCGCCGCCGGAACAACCCCGTGGACCAGTCGCCCAGTTGCACGCAATCCGCCTGCGCAAAACCCTGGCTTTCGTATGCCGCGCTTACCATCTCGAACTGTTCGTTCAGAATCCCCGAGAGAATAAGCGTCCCGAGGGTGTCCGCCGTGGCCGCGACGCGACGCGCGGCGCGAATCAATACGCTTGAGAGAATGTTGGCGACCACCACGTCGTAGCGCGAGGGAAGCTCGAGCTCTAAAACGTCCATCGTCGCGAACGAGCACCGCACACCATTGACGGACGCATTGCTCTCCGAGGCGCGCACGGCGTCCGGAAAATTGTCGATACCCGTAACATCGGAATAGCCGAGCCCTGCGGCCGCGATCGACAGGATCCCGGATCCACATCCAAGATCGAGTAGCCGCTGAGGCGGCCCCTCTTTTCGGATTCGGTCGATCAACTGCAAACAAGCGCGCGTCGTTTCGTGCTGCCCCGTACCGAAGATCATGCCGGGGTCAAGTGTGACGAGAACATCTCCCGGTCCCGTTTCAACCGACTCCCACGACGGCCGGATCACGATTCGCGGGGAAACGCGCTCGGCGTGGAAATGCGCCTTCCACGACTCCGCCCAGTTCTCGTGATGAATCTCACAGATGCGGACCGAATGTTGATCATCCGGGCAGACCGAAGCCAAGAAGTCGGTAAGGATTTTCGCATGCTCCCGCGCCTGCCGATGATCCTCCACGAAAACGTGAATATGACCGGACTTGTCCGTGCCTTCGATCCAGGCCGAACCAATAGCTTCCGGCAGCGGCAGGCAGTCGAAGATCAGTTCCGCATCGGTAGCCGGCAAGTCGATTCGCACGGCGATGGATGGTGCTTCCTGGCTCATGGCGACTGGCCCGGGTTGCATTGCCCGGACAGCGCTCGTACACTACGCGAACCCGCTGTGACTGTGAAGCCCTTTCCCCTTATTGAAGACCCTGAGACTCGCCAGCGCGAGTTCCCGATAACAATCAACCGCATTTTCCTCGCCCACGCCGGCGTAGCCCCTCTCTGTGGCGCCGCCCGCCGGGCCATGCAGGGGTACATCGACCGCGGCGCTGAGGAGACCCAGGAGGACGATTGGGTCTGGGAACACATTCGCGCCACGCGCGGTCAAGCCGCGGGGTTGCTCGGTTGCGCCGCGGAAGAGATCTCGCTACTGGGTCCCACCTCGCTCGGCCTGAGCCTCGTCGCCAACGGTCTCGACTGGGAGGCGGGTGACGAAATCGTCTGTTATGCCGATGACTACCCGGCAAATGTCTATCCCTGGCTCAACCTGCGGAACCAGGGCGTACGCGTCACGTTATTGACACCCGAGCGCGCGGGGCACATCAATTGGGATCTCGTCGAGGCCGCCCTGACGTCCCGCACGCGTCTCGTTGCACTCGCGTCATGTCATTTCCTGAGCGGGTACCGCATCGATGTTCCGAATATCGGCAAGCAACTGCATGCGCGTGGTATATTGTTCTGTCTCGACGGCATACAGACGCTGGGGGCATTCCCCACGACCGTCGAGAATGTCGATTTCTTGAGTGCGGATGCGCACAAGTGGCTTCTCGGCCCCAACGGTTCCGGCATCCTGTACGTGGCGCGGGAACACCACGAAGCGCTGAAGCCGACTTTGCTCGGCGCGTGGAACGTGAGGTGTACGGATTTTCTGGCCCACGATGAGATCGAATTCGTTTCCGGTGGCCGGCGCTACGAACCGGGTACGCTCAACACCGTTGGGATTCTCGGAATGCAGGGCGCATTGGAGATGGTGCACGGCTTCGGCCTGCACGTCATCGGCGAACGCGTGTTGGCCCTGCGCGCGCGGTTGGCGAATTCACTGCGCGAACTGGGCTTTCGCATCTTCCCGATGGAAGACGAGGGAGACATGCCCGAACAAGCATGGTCCGGCATCCTGTCGGTTTATCGCGACGGCCTGGACCTCAAGCCGCTGGTTGAAAACCTGACCAGCCACAACGTCATCGTCTCCATAAGGAAGGATCGTTCGGGCCGGGAACTGCTCCGCTTCTCGCCGCATTTCTACAACACGCCGGACGAGATCGACAGCACGGTCTTCCTCATCAAGCGCGGCGTCTAGCCCGCGGCCGGGCTGGACCGGTCGCCCGGCCGCATTCGGCCACGTCCATTGCGCTGATGTGAACGCCGATTATCATTTGCAAACGTTCTGTCAAGGCGCGGTGATGGCGAAGTGGAATGATGCCGATACGCCGCTATTACGCCCGCACGCCGCGCGCTGGTACAGCGCTTGCTATTTATGCGGGTGACCCTCGGCTGGTCTCGGACACGGGAACTCAGTTGAACGACAAACGGGGATGGTTGGATGGGGACCATCACACCGGGCTGGCCGCTGGGTCCACCGATTTAGAACCGGAGGTACGACGTCAATCCACGGCATGGGTGCCAGGGGGAGACAGGGCACTGAACAGGGAAAACTTTGAAGTGGGTTGGGCGCTCTTGTTGCACTTGAAATAGGACCGTTAGACATACCTCCACCAAAGTCTGCGGGGCTGCGCATCGTGCGCCCCGTAGACGCTTTTCGAGAGTGCGCGCCCCAGGCCGGGCACCGCTTGATTGAGCAGATGCGACGTGTTATCCTCATCCGCACTAATGGATCACCGCGAAAATCACAACGCTTCACCTCCGGCATCACCGAAACCCGGACTGGCCCAGCGGTTCGTGCGCGGTCTGATTCGAACGCTTCGCTCCTTCTGCATCATTCTCGGCGTTCTCTTCGTCTTGGGCCTGTTGGGGAGTATCCTTGCCGAGCGGTTATTGACGGGTTCATCGGCGCACGCTGATCGCGGTGTCGACGAATTTCCAGATATGCGGACGGTCTGGTCCTATGGCGAGGGCAATGTCGTCGTGGCTCGCATCGGCGTGCGTGGCCCGATTATTCGGGCCCAGATGGGCGGCCTGTTCTCGCTCGCGCAAGACCCTGTTACGTCGGCATTGCGTATGATTCGCGCCGCCCAGAACGATCCGAGCATCAAGGCGATCATCCTCGAAATCGACAGCCCGGGAGGCGGCATCACCGCCAGTGACGTGATCTACAAAGCGTTGATGGACTTTCGCGCCTCCGATTCGGACCGGCGCATTGTAGCGCTATTTGAGGATGTCGCTGCCTCAGGCGGATACTACATTGCGACGGCAGCCAACCATATTGTTGCACACCCCACCACAATCACGGGATCGATCGGCGTGCTGATCAGCTCGCTCAACCTCAAGGAATTCGGCGACAAATACGGAATTCGCGACACCACCATCAAGTCCGGGGCGAACAAGGACATGCTCAACCCCTGGGCGGATCTCACCGACGAACAGCGCGAATTGCTGCAAGCCATGATTGACCAGATGCACACGCGTTTCGTGGATCTCGTGGCGCTCGGCCGCGGCCTCGAAGAGTCGAAAGTACGTGAGATCGCCGACGGCCGTATTCTCAGCGCGCAGGAAGCCCTGCGACACAAGTTGATCGACGAGATCGGGTACTGGAGCGATGCGATGGCCAGCGCCCGGAAACTGCTCGGTGCGGACGCGATCCGCGTGGTGCGATACGAACAGCGCTTCTCGCTGTCGTCATTTCTAAAAGGGTTTCAGCGCCTCCGGGTCGCGATCGACCCGCGTTTCTGGCCACGCTCGCGCATGATGTACATGTGGTCGCTCTAGCCCATTTCGCGCTGACGGAATGGCGCGGGAAAAGCCGCGCTACGTATCTTCGCCTACGAGGCAGACCTGCACGAACGCACGCAGATCTTCAAGTTCTCGCGTAGCGACCGAATGACCCAGTGCCGGGTAGACGTGGACCTGCGGGTTGACTCCGTGTGCCTCCAGGACTTCGCGCATTTCGCCGCAGTAGGCAAAGTCCACGACGTCATCCATCTGACCGTGCCCGATAAAGACCGGCAGGTCGGCGCGCTGGCGCGACAGGGGGAGAACTTCGCGCGCCTGGGGAAAATAGCTGCTGAGCACGAAAAGTCCTGCCAGGGCATGCCCGCACGTGAACCCCGCGTCCATGGCGATCAGGCCTCCCTGCGAGAACCCCCCGAGAATCAGGGGCACGTTGTCGAACCGCTTGCAAAGCGCGTCGATCATATCGTGCACCTGTTGTCGGCAGCGCAGGACCTTCTCCCGGCAACCGGCGACGAGTTCGTCGCGGTTCTTGTGCGAGCCCGGCACAAAGAATTCCTGCGGGATGGGGTACCAGGAGTATCCGATGCCCATGTAGGGGTCGGGCGCATCGGGTAGCGCGTAGTGCACGTCCGGCATCCGCAAGGCGGTCGCAAGACCAATCATGCCGTGGTGAGAATCGCCCACGCCGTGCAGAATGATGCAGATCGCCTGCGGATCGCCTTGCGCGGGCAGTTCGTGAATGGAAAGTTGCGATGACATTTCCGAATGGAACCACGAAGGCCTTCGTGATTGCAAGGCTTGGCCGCAGTCCCGCTCGTCTGTCGACGTTGCACGAAGCCCTGCGCTGTGTTAAACGGGTCCACTATTCCGACGACTCGATGACGACGTCACCCGATAAATTCACCTGTACGCGCTGCGGAAACTGTTGCCGCGGCACCGGCTATGTATACGTCAGCACGGATGAGGTCGATCGCATCGCCGCCCAGCTCGAGCTGCCGACGGACGATTTTTTGGAAACATACTGCGCGACGCATCGCGGACACCTCGTACTTAAGAGCCAGAAAAACCAGGACTGCATTTTTCTCGAGGACAACCTCTGCCGGGTACACGACGTCAAACCCGATCAATGCCGAAAATGGCCGTTTTGGAGGAGCGTGGTCGAAACATATTCCGGCTTCAGGCATGCCAAATCCTATTGCGAGGGCTTGAAGGAATTTGGGTACCGGGACTTTGTGCGCGTCGCAGAAGAAGAGGATGTTCATCCCGGCCACTGAGTCGGCAGTCGCCATGCTCCACGTTGGCAGAGGTCGTTCTTATGGCCCGATTCGCCATGCAGCCGAATGGTTGATGTATCACCTGTATCGCACCAACTGGGCCGCACGACTCGCCTACACACTGGGGCAGCAACGTCGTATCGATGTGCGTCGCTACGACCTCGTTCTCGATTCCTATCCCCGCACCGCGCCTGCGCTGACCGTTGCGTTCGCAAGCGATTTTCACGCCGGGCCGGTGACGCATCCGGCCCTTCTTCGCAGCGCTTGTGACCGATTGATCGAAGCGCGGCCCGACGTCGTCCTCTACGGTGGGGACTACGTGTTTCTTGAAGCGCGACACATGGACTCGCTTGCACCGTTACTGGGTTCCGTGCCGGCCCCACTCGGTCGCTACGCGATCATGGGCAACCATGATCTGTGGACCGCGGAGCACCAAATCATCGAACGCCTCGAGTCGAACAATATCCAGGTCCTCATGAACCGCGGCATCGCGCTGCCGGCCCCATACGATGACATCAGCATCATCGGTCTCGACGATGGGCTGTCAGGTGACCCCGCACCGGAACCGGCTTTTGCCGAGGCCCGCCCCACACGGATCGTGATCACGCATTCGCCTGCCACGCTCGACTGCCTGCGCGGGTATCGATTTGACCTGGCGTTCGGCGGCCATACACACGGCGGCCAGATTGCACTGCCCGGTGGCCACCCGATCCTGCTCCCGATGGGCAGTCGCGGCCGCAAGCTCGGACGCGGTGCCCTGCACAGGGGAATCCACGATTCGGAGGGCGTGCTGATCGTCAGTCGCGGCGTGGGATACGTGGATATTCCGATCCGGCTTTTCGCCTGCCCCGATATTATCGTGTGCAGGTTGCGCGGGCCTTCCGATTCGCCGGCGAGCGCAGCGTGACCCGCTGGTCCCCGGCCAGCACCAGGCCGGTGCTGCCGATGAACAGGGCAAGATACCGGGACCAGAGCACCTCGTAGATCAAGCCCGCCACGCCAGAAAGGAAAAAGCAAACGTACAGGGTAAAGAGAGTACCCCGTCCATCCCCATTCTTTCGTGCCTGGTCGTTGTCGGTATCCATGCCGGGTATCCAACATCGTCCGAGACCAGCAACACCAACCACGGCCGGCGCGCGTCATCCCGATTTTTCATCGACACCTTTGAACGCCTTTCTCTATCGTATGGTGTACGCATGATCTCGAAAAAGAAAGTACTGCTGGGAGGACTGTGGATCGCCGCGCTCGGCATTGGCGTAAGCCTCTGGCTTCGCACCGGGCTTGCTCCGCAGGAAGTGCCGGAGAAGTTTCAGCAGTGGCTGCGGGACTTCGGTATCGTGCGTGCGGGCCTGATCTACGTGCTGCTGTTCATCATTCGATCGATCACGTTCTTTCCCGCGTCGCTGTTTCTGCTTGTCGCGGGTGTGAGCTTTGGACCCTGGCTAGGTGTACTGATTACGAACGTCGGAGAAATGGCCAGCGCCGTGACGGCCTTTCTCGTCGCGCGTTACTTCGGTCGCGAATGGGTGCGCTCCAGGGCCCGCGGTGTGATCGAACGCTGGGACGCCAAAATCCGAAGCAACGGCGTCATGACCGTCATGATCATGCGCCTGATTTTACTTCCGTTCGACGTCGTAAACTACGGGTGCGGGGTCACGGCCGTCCGGTTGCGTGACTATGCAATCGGTTCTTTCCTCGGCCTTCAGCCGGCGCTTATCGCCTTCGTATTGCTGGGTGCGACCGGGTCCGCGGACGCGGCCGGGAGCGTGGATGTCTTGGGGCACAGCATCTCGGCGCGACTACTAATCCTGCTGCTCGCCGGCGTATTCCTGATGATCAGCATTGGCGTGGCTCACGTGCTGAAGCAGCGCGAGGCCGCGCGCGGAGCTTAAGCCGGCCCGAGATCGAATCGGGTGGGGGTCGCCGCCTGGCCGAGGAAGGTCAGCCGGTCACTCATGTCGTTGAGCGCCACGCGAATGTGGCGAAACCGGGCGGAGATATTACGGAAGACGTCCGCCAGGTCGTAATGCCCCGCGAGTTGATGATCGCTGGCGATGCTATAATTCGCGCTACCCAACTCCTCGAAGTAGGCGACCCCGGGAGCGGCACGCCGTTGGACACGACTCAGGATTCGGTCGACGAACATACCGGAGAGGAATAACGCGTAGTTCCCGGCATGGGCTTGAAGCGAGAAGCGTCTGGGCCCGGAGGCATGGGCCGCGGCCTGCACAATGTCCGCAAGGTACTCGAAATGGTAGGGCGCGCAGCGTGGCCAGAGGCGCCGGGTCGTCGAAAAGTCGCAGAGGATCGTCGCCACGTAATCCGTCAACTCGCGGTCGTCGACGCCGCCCTGCAGGAGCACGTGGCGCACGAGCACGTAGAAATAAAGCTCCGACGAGAGCTCGACGCATGCCGGGTCCTCCAGGATCGCGCGATACAGATCCGGGTCGTCGAGAATCAGGTCACGTGCCTCCGGATCGGTCAAAAGCGGGGTCAGGTCCGCGGGGGTCTGGAGCGGGGCGCGGAGGGTCGTCTCGAGAAACTGAAAATCGCAATCCGTCAGACTGGTCCGACATCGCGGTCGAACCACGCGGATCTCAGGTTGTTTCGTGGCTACCGCCATATCCCATTGACTCTGTCTTTAGTTTATACGATAGCGAACGCTTCTGCAAACCAGAACTCCGAACACCGGCGCGAACCGAATCCGATAAGAACAACGGATCGAACGCGGGCGGGGAACGGACATAGCTTTGATCTCGTGCCCGGGTGGCGGAACGAACCCGTTGCAATATAGGGGAATCGCGGTATGCCGACGGTCGTAGAGCGTACAATGTGCCGCGGCAGCGGCGACAGAGACCTAAGGCAGGTCTTCCAGCGCGTTCAAAACGATTCCGGGCGTCAGCAGTTCCGGCAACAGGGTCGGCGCCTTGTCCGCATCACCCGAATAAAGCACGTATAGCGGAACACTGCGGCGCCCGAACGCCTCAAGGGCAGACGATATCTCCGGTTCGTGATTTGTCCAGTCCGCGATGATCAGCCGTACGCCCGCGCGGCGAAAGGCCTCTTGGACCTTGCGCGTGTTCAGCACGAACTTTTTATTGGAAATACAGGTGCCGCACCACTTCGCGGTGAAATCCACAAACACTGGCGTTCCCTCGCGACGCAGTTCCTCAACCAGCGCCGCCGAATACGGGGTCCAAGCCGACGGGGGCGGTCTTCGAATCGCAGTCCCAACGGCGAGCGCAACCAGGCCGACCGCCGCGAGCGTGGCCAGAAATCGAGTCCCGCGCGCACTGGAGATGTTGCCCCATCGGCCGAAGATCCAGGCTCCAAACCCCACAAGCAGCAGACCGGTAAGCAGCCGGCTCAATCCGTCCGAGCCCCTGAGCGCCGCGTAGACCCACACAAGAAACAGGGTGAACGCGATCAGGAGAAAGCCCATAAACTGCTTCAGGCTTTCCATCCAACGCCCCGGTCTGGGCAAGGCGTTTAACCAGCCGGGAAATCGCGATAGGACCAGATAGGGCGCCGCCATGCCCAGGCCCAGCGCGCTGAACGTCAGAAAAACGGTCGTCACCGATTGCGTCAGCGCAAATCCGATTGCCGGGGCCATGAAGGGGCCGGAACAGGGCGTAGCAACCAGCGTTGCGAGCACACCGCTCATGAAGGATCCGGCCAGCCCCTGTTTCGACTGTGCGCCGGCGCCCGCGGTCGTCAGTGTGGTGCCAAGCTCAAACACGCCGAACAGGCTCAGCCCGAGCAGGAAAAACAGGTAGGCCATGCAGACGACGAAGGCCGGCGATTTCAGCTGAAAACCCCATCCGGTGGACGGCACGGCCGTCTTGATCATCAACAGCAGCGCCGCCAGCACCCAGAACGAGATCACGACGCCGGCGGCAAAGGTTACACCATGCCACCAAATCTTGCGCGGCTCGGCGCCGGCCTGGTTCACGAAACCCAGGATCTTCAGTGATATCACGGGAAAGACACAGGGCATCAGGTTCAGGATGAGTCCGCCGAGAAACGCGAAAAAGATACTTTTCACGACTCCAAGCTGCACGCCCGCGACAGGCCGTGCCACAGGGGAGGCATCCGTACCCACGGGTTCCGTGAGTGCGACATCAATTGTCATCGCCGTCGATGTGTCGGAGTCGCGCCACGTTCGATCGGCCACGATGACGCCGGCCAGACGGGTAACGTCCTCTTCCGGCGTTGCGTAACGGGGTATGCGGATTCGGTACACGCCGTCAGCAACCACCAGCGTCGGCGCGCGTTCGGTATCGACCACCTCGCGCTTCAATGGGTAGAAAGCAACGGAAGTCGGGTCTGCCGCGACGGCGCCTTCCGGCGGCACCATGGTCAGCAGATACGCGTCTGGACCCGCTTCCGCACGCAGCGTCCAGTCGTCCGCGGACTGCGGCATGCGGGACAGCAAGGGCACAACGCTGCCCAGCCAGCCTTCTCCCGGAACGGAACGATCGGCAGCAATGGGAACGACCAGGCTGACCTCTGCGTCTCCGGGTACACAGAGCCCGTCCGCCTTACAGGCCAGCCAGCTCAGGCGGGCGATGATCTTGAGCGGACTTGCAGCATCCGCCGGCGTGGTTATCGTGGTGAGCAAGACGGTCTCGCCCTCGTAACCGTAATTGACAAGGTCGCCCGTTTCGAACCGCTGCGGCACCGGCCAGGCCAGCTCGCCGGCGTGAACGCCGCGCGGCAAGATCCATTCAACCTGTGTTGCCAGCCCCGCGAGATCGCCCGGGTTCTCCCAGTAGGTATGCCAATGCGGGTCCATCTTGAGATGGATGGCAACGCGAAAGGATTGCCCCGGCACGGCAGCGTCTGCCTCCGCGATCAACCTGGCTTCGACGTGGGCCGACGTAGCGGTCGCGCCAAGAATGAGTCCGAGGAGAATGATGTATAGACAGGAATTCTTCATGAACGGCCGCCCGTTTTCATCAACGGGCCGATTTTATGCTTGCGCGTTTAACATGACAATTCTCATGATCAGAAACAGACTATCACAAATACATCCATTGAACACAGGCACCCGGAGGTTTCGTGCGGCTACTTCACACAATGATTCGCGTCGTTAATCTCGATCGATCGATCGCTTTCTATACCGAAATTCTCGGCATGGCGCTTCTGCGCCGCAAGGACTACCCCGACGGCAAGTTTACGCTCGCTTTCCTTGGCTACGGAGACGAAGCCGATCAGACCGTTCTGGAGTTGACACACAACTGGGAGGCCGACGGTTATACGCATGGCAACGCTTTCGGTCATATCGCGATCGAAGTTGACGACGTGTACGAGGCCTGCAAGGAAGTCAAACGTCGTGGTGGCAACGTGGTGCGCGAGGCCGGACCTATGAAACACGGAACGACCTCGCTCGCATTCGTAGAGGATCCCGACGGATACAAAATCGAGTTGCTGGGTGAAAAATGAGCCTGGGCCCCGCGATTTAACGTGCACGAACACGCAACCATGTCACACTAGCGAGACCGAATATGCAGGAACTGAAACTATTTTCTCCGGTCGAGGCAAACCGGACGCTTCCGCTCGTGAAACGGATCGTGACCGATATCCTTTCCGCCGGGCAAGCCCTGCACGGACTGCAAACGGCCACGGCGGACGATGAGCCGGACGACGAGGTCCAGGCACTGGTGAACCAGCTCCACGAACTATCCGGCGAACTCGAGCAGATCGGATGTTCGTTCAAGGATTGGAACTTCAGCGAGGGGTTGGTCGATTTTCCCTCCGTGATCGACGGCGAGGAAGTCATGCTCTGCTGGCGCAGCGATGAACCGGAACTTCGCTACTATCACAGCATGGCGGATGGCTATGCCGGGCGAAAGCTCATTCCCCAAGAACTTCTGAACGAGTAGTGTTGCGTTTTCTCCGGACCCTCTCCGGTATCGGATCCGGTTCCCTGAAATCGCTGACGTGTGAAGCAACCAGTCATGAGCACCACAAACAAGCAACGGCCCTTGCGCATCGTCAATTCGGTCGCACCGATTCGGATCTGCGACAACGGCGGCTGGACGGATACCTGGTTCGCCGAACACGGTAAGATCTTCAACATTGCGGTCTATCCCTACGCGGAGGCGCAGATCGAGGTTTACCCGATCGATGCGATGGAGGATCGCATCGTGATCTACGCTGAGAATTTCGGCGAGCGGTACGTGGCCCATTCGGATGGGCAAGGGTACGATCGCCATCCGCTGCTGGAAGCGGCCATCCAGCACATGAACCTGCCGGACGACCTTGCCTTCCAGGTCACGATCTATTCCGATGCCCCTGTCGGTGCCTCCACGGGCACTTCGGCCGCGGTATCCGTCGCGCTGATCGGTGCGCTCGACCGCCTGACCCCGGGGCGTATGAGCCCGCACGAAGTGGCGTATACGGCGCAACGCATTGAAACCGAGATGCTCGGCCAGCAATGCGGCATCCAGGACCAGTTGAGTTCGGCCTTCGGAGGCATCAACTACATCGAAATGTTCGGCTACCCACACGCCACCGTCTCTCAGATTTTCATTCCCGATCGAATCTGGTGGGAGCTCGAGCGGCGATTGATCCTGATCTACCTGGGAAAATCACATAGCTCATCCGATGTGCACCGGCGGGTGATCGCCGACCTCGAAAACGAAGGGCCCGATAGCGTCAAAATGAACGACTTGCGCAAGACAGCCGAAGTATCGCGCGACGCTGTATATGCGGGGGACTTCAACGCATTCGGCCGGGCCATGACCGATAACACCGAAGCGCAGGGCCGGCTGCACGCCGACCTGATCAGCGACGACGCAGAACGCATCTTCGAAATTGCACGTGAATATGGTGCGCTGGGATGGAAGCTCAACGGCGCGGGTGGCGAAGGGGGATCCGTTACGTTGCTCAGCGACTCGATTTCACATCATCGTCGCGCGATGCGACGCGCAATCGAAGAAGCCAACCCGCTGTACCGCGACATTCCTATCCACCTGAGCCGATTCGGTCTTCGGACGTGGGAGACGGTGTCGGGCTGATGCATAACTCAAAGAGTGCCTGGCGTAAGTGGTCGAGCCCCTCGCCGGTCGTTGCGGAAATCGGAATTGGTTCCGTGCCGGACGCGTTCCGTAGACTATCGAGGTTCTCGCGAGTGCCCGGCAAATCCATCTTATTGGCTACGACGAGGAAGGGTCGCTGCTGCAGATCCTCGCGATACTGGCCCAATTCCTCGATCAGGCTTCGGTAGTCATCCACGGGTTCGCGGCCATCCAATCCGCTCATATCGATCACGTATAGAAGGTAGCGCGCGCGCTCGATATGGCGCAGAAACTGATGTCCAAGCCCGACCCCTACGTGTGCCCCACTGATCAGGCCGGGAATATCAGCAACGCGGATTCTCGAATAATCTTCGAAAATGACGGTGCCAAGGATCGGATTCAGGGTGGTGAACGGATAGGAGGCGACCTTGGGGTGCGCGTCCGAGATCTGCCGGATCAATGAAGATTTGCCTGCATTGGGAAAGCCAACGAGCCCCACGTCCGAGACGATCTTGTAGACCAGTCGCAGCTTGTGCTCTTCGCCAGGTTCCCCGTCCGTGTGTTCGCGTGGCGCCCGGTGACTATTGGTCAGCCAGTGGCAATTGCCCAATCCGCCCTTGCCGCCGCGGGCACCCATCAGCTCCGCGTCGTGATCGACCAGGTCGCCCAGGATTTCCGAGCTCTCCGCGTCCCAGACCTCCGTGCCGCAGGGCACGATGACGGTTTTGTCGGCGCCGCCCGCACCCAGGAGTTTCTTGCCCTTGCCGTGCGTGCCGCGGGTGCCGCGTTGGTGCGGGTTGTAGTAGAGCTTGACCAGAGACTGTTCGTCGTGATCCGCCCTCAGAATGACGTCGCCGCCCTGTCCGCCGTCACCGCCGTCGGGACCGCCCTTGGGAACGAACTTCTCGCGGCGAAAGCTGACGCAGCCGTCGCCACCACCACCACCTTGCACGTAGAGCGTGACGGCGTCCGCAAATGCGAGTTGCTTCACGCGCGGATCAAGCGGCCGCGACAGATACCTCGTCCACGCGCACGCGTTTGCCGTGCTTCTCGAAGACGACGGTTCCCGTCTTGACCGCGAAGAGGGTATCGTCGCCGCCGCGCCGAACATTGCGACCCGGAAGGACTTTGGTGCCGCGCTGGCGAATCAGAATGCTGCCGGCGGAAACCAATTGACCGTGATGACGCTTAACGCCGAGGCGTTTGGACGCGCTTTCGCGACCATTCTTTGCTGCACCTGCACTCTTTTTATGTGCCATGAGTCGTACCCCCGGTGACGTTAACTGACGCTCTCCACGCGCAGGACGGTTAGTTCCTGCCG
Source organism: uncultured Verrucomicrobiota bacterium (assembly GCA_913047795.1). Classification (GTDB taxonomy): domain Bacteria; phylum Verrucomicrobiota; class Kiritimatiellia; order CAJWTS01; family CAJWTS01; genus CAJWTS01. Next base: position 43,498 of record CAJWTS010000013.1, read on the forward strand.
ATGGCCCACTTTGCGCGAATAGCCCTTGCGACGTTTCTTCTTAAACGCCACCACTTTCGGCCCGCGCTTGTGTTCCACGATGGTTGCCGAAATCTTCGCGCCGTCGATGACGGGTGTGCCGATGTTTAGTTCGTTTCCGTCAGACACCGCCAATACGCGATCCAAATCGATCTGCTTGCCGACATCGGCCTCCAATCGCTCAACCTGGAAAACGTCCCCAGCCTGTACGCGATATTGTTTGCCGCCTGTTTCTACTACTGCGTAAGCTTCCACGGATTTTATCCCCCAATCAAAGGTCTTTGCCCGGATACGTTTCTCGTCCCGAAGCGGCGAGGACAATATGGAAGACCGCATGCCCTGTCAACCCCGATTTAGGTTGTGGCGGACCCACCTCAGGGACGTTCGGGGCCCGCTTCGGCCGCAACCCGCTGGGTTTCGCCGGTTTCGGCCGCGGGCGCAGACGGAACCTGCTCCCCAACCCAGATCTCGACGCCCGACGTATCCACTTCGCCGGGCTCGGAACGGCTGACTTCCAGTACGGCCCATGCACAGATGAGCACAATGGCTGCGGCGATCAGCGAAATCGCGACATGATGGGTCTCCAGCCAGTGCAGAACAGGATGCGCATAGGAGCGGGTGATACGTTTGCGATGATCGACCGAGAGTCTTGTCGGGGCGACCCGTTCGGGGTCTGCGCGGCGCAGGACGTCCATCGTCTGCGCGAGTTCGTCAGCGACCCGTGAGCATTCCTTACACCCGGTCAGGTGCACGCGAATCCCCTCGGAAACGTACGTACCCAATTCGCGCGACATGTAGTCCGTCAACCGATCCTGTACATCTTTGCATTTCATGGTCGTTGCAGATCCCGCGCAGCCTGCGCCATTTTCTTCATTGCGTGATGCAATATGTACCCCACGTTGCCTTGGCCTAATCCCGTGATCGCGCTCAACTCCCGGTAGGATTTCTCTTCATACACCTTCAAGACTACAAGTTGCTGCTCACGAAGACTCAGCACGCCGAGCAGGGATTCCGCCAGTTCCAATGCCTCGCTCCGCTCGCGAATTTCGGGCATCGCGAGCGTTTCACCCGTCTTCACTTCTTCAGAATGGCGCACATGAAGGTCCCGCTTGCGGCTCTCTTTCCTTATGTAGTCGACGGATCCGTTATGCGCCACACGGTACAACCAGGTCGACATCTGCGGCGATGGCTCAAGCGCATCCTTCCATCTCTTAAGTAGTTTAATCAGCGTATTCTGAACCACATCCTGTGCGGCATCCGCATCGCGTAGAATGCGTGTTACATATCTCAAGAGTGGCCCTTCGTAACGTGACACAAGGGCTTCAAAGTCTTCGTTATTCGGCTCGGTGCGCGAGGGTCGCGTTGGCTGTTTTTCATTGGTCATGGGGAGAAACTCGCATAACGCAGCTTCAATGTGACAACGCCGCAGGGCAAGAAAATCTTAGCCTGCCGAATTCCGGCCGGTGGACGCAAAATGGGGCCGAAATAGTGCCGTCCAAAGCCATTGACAAAGGAAATGCGCTTCTCTAGAGTACGCCGCTTATCTTCAAAACCAACGGTTTTGGAATCAACCACATCAGGTAATAAGGATAGGCCTACCATGAACAAGATATTCACGATTCTGACCCTTGTTATGCTGGCAGTTATGGGTGTCTCAACAGACGCGCTGGCTGCCGACCCCGACAGCAGCGCCACTGGCGGCATCTGGTGGCTGGCCCCGATTAGTTCGGTCGCCGCGCTGGGATTTGCATACTACTTCTATCGTCTGATGCTTTCGGCCAACGAGGGCAACGACCGCATGAAGGAAATCGCCGGGTACGTGCGTGAGGGCGCCATGGCGTATCTCCACCGGCAGTACAAAGTCGTGACGATCGTTTTCATGATCCTCTTCGTCATCCTGGGCGGATTGGCGATAGCTGGAATTCAGAATCCGTTTGTTCCGATCGCATTCCTGACCGGTGGATTCTTCTCCGGCCTCTGTGGCTATCTCGGAATGAAAACGGCCACCAGTGCGTCCTCGCGCACGGCTCAAGGCGCTAGCGAAGGCCTGAACCGAGGCCTGCAGGTCGCCTTCCGATCCGGTGCGGTCATGGGTCTGGTCGTGGTTGGATTCGGATTGCTCGATATCTGCCTGTGGTACTGGGTCCTCGACCAACTGGTGTATACGACAGAGAACATGGCCAACGGGCTTAACTTCCTCGGCCTGCATCTCGTCCCGGAGGGCACGACGCCCCTGGACAAGATGGTGCACATGACGACAACAATGATTACCTTTGGCATGGGTGCATCGACGCAAGCGCTCTTCGCGCGTGTCGGCGGCGGCATCTACACCAAGGCGGCAGACGTTGGCGCCGACCTCGTCGGCAAGGTTGAGGCAGGTATTCCCGAGGACGACGCGCGCAATCCCGCGTCAATCGCGGACAACGTGGGTGATAACGTTGGCGACGTCGCCGGAATGGGTGCCGACCTTTACGAATCCTACTGTGGCTCGATTCTCGCTACGGCGGCGCTTGGCGCGGCCGTGGGTGCCCAGTCTGGGGACATGAGCCAGGCGGTCAAGCTGGTGACGTCGCCTATGATCGTTGCCGGCATCGGGATCATTCTCTCGATTGTTGGAATCTTTGCCGTTCGTTGTAAAGAAGGTGCCTCACAGCGCGATCTGCTTCACGCACTGTTGTTTGGCACGCTGGGAAGCTCCGTCCTGATACTGGTCGCGATCGCCGGTCTGGCGGCCGCGGGCATGATCGCCTGGGGCATATTCGGATCGGTCGTCGCCGGACTTCTCGCCGGGGTGATTATCGGCCAATCCACGGAGTACTACACCTCGGACGAGTACAAGCCGACACAGGGCATTGCCGAGCAGTGCCAGATGGGACCCGCCACGACGATTATCGACGGCCTCGCCGTCGGCATGTACTCGGCCGGTATTCCCGTCGTCACCATCGTTCTCGGCATTCTGTTCGCATTCGGTTTTGCGGGCGGCTTCACCGAATTCAGCATGGGATTATATGGGATTGGTTTTGCCGCGGTCGGTATGCTCTCGACGCTCGGTATCACACTGGCGACGGACGCCTACGGTCCAATTGCGGACAATGCGGGCGGCAACGCGGAGATGTCCGGTCTGCCTCCGGAAGTCCGCGAGCGCACCGACGCATTGGATTCGCTGGGCAATACGACCGCCGCGACGGGCAAGGGTTTTGCAATCGGCTCAGCCGCCCTGACGGCCATGGCGCTGCTGGCGGCTTACATCGAGGAGGTGCGGCTCTGGGTATCGAAATTCGCCGCCGACGGCCCGTTTTTCCTGGATGCCAACACGGCGATCTCGGCACTTGAGGCGAAAAAGATGTCCATTCTGGATTTCGTCGAAATCTACCAACTCCACATCATGAACCCGATGCTGCTTTGCGGTCTATTCATCGGCGGCGCCATGGCGTTCGTTTTCTGCGCCATGACGATGAAAGCCGTCGGACGCGCGGCCGGTGCCATGGTCAATGAAGTGCGTGATCAGTTTAAACAGAAACCGGGAATCATGGACGGCACCGAAAAGCCGGACTACGCGCGCTGTGTCGATATCTCGACGGCGGGCGCCCAGCGAGAGATGATTCTCCCCTCGGCACTCGCTATTGCAATTCCGGTCGTCGTCGGACTGATACTCGGTGTACCCGGCGTAATGGGTCTTCTGGTGGGCGGCCTGGCCACCGGATTTGTTCTGGCCAATATGCTCAACAACGCCGGCGGCGCATGGGACAACGCGAAGAAATATATCGAAGCCGGCAACTACGGCGGCAAGAAGCTCCCCGATGGTTCCAAGAACCCCACGCACGGCGCCGGTGTCATCGGTGATACCGTAGGCGATCCCTGCAAGGATACCTGCGGGCCCTCGTTGAACATCCTGATCAAGTTGATGACGATGGTGAGCATCGTTTTCTCACCGGTCATCGTGAAGTACTCACCCGCCATTCAGAAGGCGCTCGGGCTGACGCTTAACCAATAGTCGTCGATCCTCGCCCGCGTGGGGTTGCATGAAACTCGTCTTTCTGGGCACCGGCACATCAACCGGCGTTCCCACGATCGGCTGTCGTTGCGATGTCTGCCTGTCGGCCGATCCACGCAACAAGCGCCGGCGCACCAGCCTTTATATTGAGGCCGGCGACACCCGCATCCTGATCGACACCTCACCCGATCTGCGCGAGCAGGCGTTGACGCACGACGTGCGCGCGATCGACACGGTCCTGCTCACCCACACGCATGCCGACCACATCTTCGGGTTCGACGATGTGCGCGCCTTTAACCAGCGCGGCGGCGACGCATTGCCCGTCTTTCTCTCGGAATCCGCGCTGGTCGACATGCGTCGCATCTTTCCCTACATCGAAGACCCCAACACGCGCGGGTACCGGCCACGTGTCGATTTTCGCGTATTCTCCACGCCGTTTCAATTCGGCAACGCGACCGTTACCCCGGTCGAGGTCGTGCACGGCAACGTGCCCACGTTCGGATTTCGAATCGATGGTGGCGGATGTTCGATCGGGTACTTCCCCGACGTCGAACGCATGCCGGAGGAGGCCTACGCGCACCTGCGTGATCTCGACATTATGACAATCGACGGCCTGCGCAACCGGGAGCACTACAGCCATATGACGATCGACGCTGCGATCGAGTCCCTCCATCGCATCCGCGCCCGTCAGTCATATCTGATTCATATGAATCACGAGGTCGACCACGCGGAGGTCAGCGCCAATCTGCCCGCGGGGATTAACCTGTCCTACGACGGCCTGACGCTGGAACTGTGATCGTCACCGCCGGCCGCGCCCACGCACTCAGCTTCCAGGCGGAAAGCAAACCAGCATGCTGACCACGTAGGCGATGTACAGCGCCAACATCGCGAGCCCCTTGCGGCGCGACCAGTTATGCTTCCATCGCAGCAGCGCGAGCATCGTCCCCACGATCACGAACATCCAGGGAAACATGAACCCGATTTCCTTGCGCCCCATAACCAGGTCGTTCGCAATCGCGGATGCGCCCGCAACCCAACAGATGTTCATGATGTCGGCACCGAGAATATTGCCGACCGCCAGTGCGCCCTCGCCCTTGAGCGCCGCCGTCACGCAGGTCGCGACCTCGGGTACGGACGTCCCGAACGCGACGAGCACCAGCGCCACAATCGATTTTGGAACCCCGAAGGCCAGCGCAATCTTCTCCGCCGACAGAATGATGAAATGACTCGCAATAATGATACCGACCAGACCCGCCAGAAAAAGCGCCACGTCCTTGCCCATTGAGCGCCGATCATGATCGATGTCCTCAAGGGTCGCGTCTTCCTCCATCTTTCCCGCCTTGTGCTGGCGATAAAGGTAGGAGAGGTACGCCACAAACACCCCGATCAATACCAGGCCTTCAACGCGCGTCAGGGTCGGGGTCCCGTCGAAGGCAACAAATAGAAAGACGAGCACGGATACGATTGCGAGGAAAACCCCTGACGACTTCAGAACTCCCGGATGAACCGCGATCACGGTCGGCGCAAGGATTCCACAAAGCGCCAGGGCCAGGCCATCGTCGCAGATGACGGAGCCGATCGCATTCCCGAACGCTATTTCCGGACGGTCCTGGACGGCCGACATGAGGGAAACAGCCAACTCCGGTGAAGTCGTTGCGAAAGAAACCAGGACCAACCCAATCACCAGTCGCGGAATTTTCAGCTTGTTCGCAATCTCGACCGAACTGTCGACGAAGAAAGCCGCGCATTTGGCGAGCACAACGAACGCGACGATAAGCGCCACGACGGCCAGGGGCAGGCTGTTCTGGATGACCTGTTCAATCGCATGCATGTCAGCACCGTAAGCAAATCGCTCACGCGCTTCAATCGCGCATTCGTGCCCGTGCAAAAGAATTCCCGCCGCCATCCGGTGCCGGATTGACCTTAACCGCGACAGCATCTACCGTTTCCGATCATGTATTTCGACAGCCATGTCCACCTGGACGGCATCTCGGATCGCGCGGGATTGCCGGACGTGCTGCAGCGCGCAACGGACGCCGGCGTGGATCGATGCATTGCAATCGGCGGCACGCGCGAGGGCAACACGTTCGCGATCGACGCGGCACGCGCCTTTCCCGAACGCGTCCGCGCTGCGACGGGTTACGATCGCGATTACGCCGGAACCGATTACGATCTCGACGCGCTCGAGAAACTCCTAAGCGGCGACACCCCCGTGGCGGCCGTCGGCGAAACGGGTCTCGATTACCACTACAGTGCTGATACCGCGACGGCACAGAAGCAGCTCTTCGAGGAGATGTGCGGCATGGCGGCACGGCACGGGCTTCCGCTCGTGATTCACAGTCGCGATGCCGATGCGGACACCCTCGCCTTATTGGCAAACCACCGGTCAAGCCGGCAGGGTGCGGCCGACCGGCTCGGCGTCCTGCATTGCTTCACCGGCAGCGTCGCGTTCGCGGAGAAACTGCTCGAACTGGATCTGTACATCAGCCTCAGCGGAATCGTGACCTTCAAAAATGCCCGGGCATTGCGCGAGGTGGCAGCCATGATACCCGACCATCGCCTGTTGATCGAAACGGACGCCCCCTACCTGGCGCCTGTGCCCCTGCGCGGCAACCCCAACGAACCGGCGTATGTTCCGCACGTGGCCGCAACCATTGCGGATGTGCGCAACGTCGCGGTTGAGGAGATTCGAGATCTGACGCGCGACAACGCGAATCGACTCTTTGACTGGCACTAGAACCTGTTCGATGCCACTCTTTCGAGAGGATTCCGGGACCCTCCTCCCGGCGCAAAAACATGTTCATTGAGATTGCATTCGAGAACCTGCCCTACTACGTCAGCTGGATCAGCGTCGTCGCGTTCTCGATCTGCGTACACGAATACGCGCACGCGATCGCCGCTTATCGCTGCGGCGACGACACGGCAGCGCGCGCGGGTCACCTGACGCTGAACCCGGTGATACAGATGGGTGGGCGGTCGCTCTTCATGCTGGCCCTGATCGGGATCGCATGGGGCGCCGTGCCGGTGGATCCCAGCCGCCTGCGGCGCCGATACGGCGAAGCCATCGTCGCCATAGCAGGCCCGCTCAGCAATCTCTGCCTCGCTCTTATCGCTGCCCTGCTCTACATCCTGCTCAGCGCAACCCCCGCCGCCAACCTGGTCGATATCGCTTGCAGGGCCAACGGCACGCTATTCGTGCTCAACATGCTACCGGCCCCCATGTTGGACGGGTGGAAGGTGTACGCGGCCTTCGTGCCGGCCATGAACCGCGTATCCGAGAAACAGGCCAATACGGCCAGCCTCGTCATGCTGCTACTGGTCTTCGTGACACCGTTCGGTGGCCTGCTGTGGCGGGCCGGCGAATTTATCGCGGCGAACATGGTCGGTCTGTGGCTGACCGTTCTCGCCCCCCTGCTGGGATCCTGAAATGCGCGCCAGGATCACAACCTGTGGGGTCGCCCTTGCGATCGCAATAGCATCCATTGTCTTCGGAGACGAGATCCACCTGAAGAACGGCAACACGATTACGGGGTTGATTGTTCAGGAGACAGCGACGACGTACGTCATCGACCTTGGTTTCGGAACCACCGAGATCGAGACGTCACGCGTGCGCACCGTCGATCGCAGCGAGAGCGGTCAATCCATGCGGGAAGCCTGGCAGCGCAAGTATTTCCTTCAGAAGCGCTACGTTCCGGATGCACAAACGGGAATCGCAGGCACCTATCGCCGGTTACTGAATCAACGCGCCCGGGCACGGGCGTCGAGAAAGGAGTTGCCCAAGCTTCGCGCAGCCATCGCGAAGGCACGCGCGGATATTCAGATCATGGAAAAGCGCCGGATCGCGGTTGGCGAACAACTACAATCCGCCGAACTCGACGCGAAGAATCCCGCCCAAGTCCTGGCCTATAACAAGCTGGTGACCGAGAACAACATATTGAGCAGCAAGCGGAGCACGACGTACGAGGGAATCCGGACGAACGAGCAACGGATCAAAGGCGCCGGCAAATCGGTCGGTACGTACACGCGGGAACTCGAGATATTCAATCAGCACTTTACGAATCACCGTGCCGCCTATGCGCGGCGCGGACGCACAAACGAAGAGGACGTCTTCCTCAACGAGATGGCGCGGCGACTCGAAGGCTTCAACAAAGAATTTAGATCCTATAAGGTGGCCACACGGCAACGCGGAAACGGCATCCTGGTCACCGTGCGCTTCAACGATTCGATTGACGCGACGTACATGCTCGATACCGGCGCCTCGTTCGTCACACTGACACCGGCTCTTGCGCAGCGACTCCAGCTCGATACGTCGCAGGTGCAACCCGCCCAACTGACGGTCGCCGACGGTCGGCGGATCAGCGCGCTACCGGTCCTGCTGAAGTCCGTCGCGGTCGGCGGCGCACGCATGGAACGCGTCGAGGCCGTCGTTATGGAAGGCGCCGCCGGGACCGGGGTTGAGGGCCTGCTCGGCATGTCGTTTCTTCGCGGATTCCTGATCGAAGTGGACCCGGGAACATCATCCCTCGTCCTAAAACGGCTGGAGCGTTAGCCGATCGCGGTCAGGACAACGAGGGATTCCGGAGAACTGCTTGACTTTACTGTTGCCGGCTTATAGGCCATGAGACCATGTATTCCGTTAACGAACAGGCCTACATCGCGCTCAGCGCGGAGCACGACCTGATACCCGTCTATCTCGAGGTCCTCGTGGACGACGAGACGCCGTTGTCTGTTTTGCGCCGTTTTGCCGACCGCGAGAACACCTTTCTCCTGGAGAGCCTGGCGGGCGGCGAGACGTGGGGCCGCTACTCCTTTATCGGCGTCGACTGCGAACCCTACCTCGATGTTGACCACGCCCGGGGTCCGACCGGTGAACTCGAGCGCCTGCGCGAGATCTATCGGGCCCTGCGCGTGGCCCAGGTCCCGGATGTTCCGCGCTTTTTCGGCGGGGTCGTGGGTTATATCGCTTACGAAGGCGTCGCCGAGATGGAGCACTTGCCGGACCCCAAGCCCTCGCGCACCGTCGAACCGCGCAGCCGCTTCATGCGCGTCGATCAGTTGATTGTCTTCGACGGCGTACGACACACCTGCAAAATTATCGTCTGCTCGCGCCCGGGCGACGCCGCCTCCCCCGCGCAGGCTTACCGGCAAGCGCTGGCAGACATCGCGGCCATCCAGGCCACCCTGCAAGAGCCGGGCGCGACCGCTGAAGCCCGCGCCTATCCTGCGGTGACCTTCGAATCGAACATGACGGAGGAGGTCTACAAGGACATCGTGGCGCGCACGAAGGAGTACATCCGCAATGGCGATATCATCCAGGCCGTATTGAGTCAGCGGTTCAGTGCGCAAACCGAGATCCCGCCGCTACAGCTCTACCGTGCCTTACGCTTGCTCAATCCGGCACCGTATACGTTCTTTCTCAAGATGGGCGACCGGGCGCTGGTCGGGTCCTCGCCCGAGGTGATGGTGCGTTTGACAGACGACCTTATCGAGTTGCGACCGATTGCGGGCACCAAGCCACGCGGCGCCACACCCGCCGAGGATCGCGCCCTGGAGAAAGCCTTGCTGGATGACGAAAAGGAGCAAGCGGAGCACGTGATGCTGGTCGACCTGGGCCGCAATGACCTCGGTCGCGTAGCCGTAGCGGGCAGTGTCAATGTGACGGAATACATGACCGTTGAGCGCTACAGCCACGTGATGCACATCGTGTCGCACGTCGTCGGCACGTTGAAAAAGGGTTGCGATGCATTCGATGTCCTGAAGGCGACATTCCCGGCGGGGACCCTCTCGGGGGCGCCGAAGATTCGCGCCATGGAGATCATCAACGAGCTGGAGCCCGAACCACGCGGCGTCTATGGCGGGGCGGTGGGCTACATCGGTTACGACGGAAACATGGACCTTGCGATCACGATACGTACGCTGAAAGTCAGCGGTGGCACCGTTTCCGTGCAGGCGGGGGCCGGCATCGTGTATGATTCTGACCCTCAACGTGAATTCGAGGAGTGCCAGCACAAGGCACGCGGCATGCAAAAAGCCGTTGAACTCGCGGCAAGGGGGTTGAAGCTCTGATGTTGCTGTTGATCGATAACTACGACTCTTTCTCATACAACCTGGTGCAGGCCCTGGCCGTACTCGGCGCAGAGGTCAAGGTTGTGCGCAACGACGAGATTTCGGTCGCGGACGCCGTCGCCGCGGGACCTGCGGCGGTCGTGATCTCCCCGGGCCCCTGCACGCCGAAAGAAGCCGGCATATCGGTCGAGCTGATCAAGCGCATCTCGGGCGAAGTCCCGATACTGGGCGTCTGCCTCGGGCATCAATCTGTCGCGGCCGCGTTCGGCGCGGAAATTGTGCATGCCGAACAGATCATGCACGGCAAAACATCGATGGTGCGCCACGAGGGTGGCGCTCTCTACAAAGGCCTGGACAACCCTTTCGTCGCCGGACGCTATCATTCGCTGGCGGTGCAGCAGGCCAGCGTGCCGGAGGACCTGGTGCCGGACGCCTGGAGTGAGGACGGCGAAATCATGGGCTTCCATCACAGAACACATCCAACTTGCGGCGTGCAGTTCCATCCCGAGTCGGTCCTGACGCCCGACGGCAACAAGTTGCTGGAAAATTTCCTGGCCATGGCCGCGCAATTCGGGCAACAGCCGACGTAGAACGCGGCTGCCATGTCCCGGCGATAAAGGAGGAGATCATCGCGTGAAAGAATATATCGAACGCCTGATTGACGGTAGCGATCTGACGCAATCCGACATGCGGGCCGCCATGGACCTGATCATGGGCGGCGAGGTGCCCGGCACGCAGATTGCCGCATTTCTGGTTGCCCTGCGCGCCAAGGGCGAAACCGTCGAAGAAGTCGCCGGTGGCGCCGCTTCGATGCGCGCGCACGCGGTCACGATCGACGCCGGCGATCTGCCGGTTGTCGATACCTGTGGCACCGGCGGCGACGGATCCGGAACGTTTAACATTTCTACCGCAGCGGCGCTGGTCACCGCCGGGGCCGGCGTGCCGGTCGCCAAGCATGGCAACAAGGCGATGAGCAGCCAATGCGGTTCCGCCGACGTATTGGCAGAGTTGGGCGTTAATCTCGAAGCCGGCCCGGATCAGGTCGCCAACTGTATCCGCACGGCGGGGATCGGTTTCCTGTTTGCGCCGATGATGCACCCGGCGATGAAATTCGCGGGCCCCGTTCGCCGCGAGTTGGGCATCCGCACCGTGTTCAACATGCTCGGCCCACTAACCAACCCCGCCGGCGCACGCCGGCAGGTGATCGGCACCTTCGACGCGGCGCTGACTGAATTGTTCGCCGGCGTTCTGCTGGCGCTCGGCAGCGAGCGCGCGTTCTGTGTGCACGGCAACGATGGGTTGGACGAGATCTCGACGACCGCAACGACACGTGTCAGCGAACTGCACACGGGAGAGGTCACGACATACGATTTCGATCCACAACCGCTGATCGGTGAGCTTGCGCGGCCGGAAGACCTGGCCGGTGGCGACGCGACGGTCAACGCGGCCATCATCCGCGATGTTCTCGACGGCGAGAAGTCCGCGCGGCGGGATATTGTATGCCTGAACGCCGCTGCCGCGATTGTCGCCGGCGGGGTTGCCGACGACCTGGAGCAGGGCTATGCGGCAGCGCAGGCTGCGATCGACTCGGGCCGGGCGGCGGCGGCTCTGGAGGCCCTGGTCAAGACCAGCGCCTGACCCGCGCGGCGCCTACATCTCGTAGAGCGTCTCATCCCGTTGCGGCGGCGGGCGGCGGCGAGATTGGGCACCGGCTCCTCCTTCGGGCACGTTGAACGGATCTTCGCTCGCAAGCGCGTCGCCCATTTCCGCTTCGATCGCTTCGGGATCCTCCCCTGCCTCCAGCCGCGACAGGGCTTCGCGCATGCCCTCGCCAAGCTCCATGCCGGTCATGTTGCTGAATTTGCGTAGCAGGTCAGCCGCCTGGCGCGGATTGTCCTCACTGATCGTTTCCGCCTCGCCCGCCAACTGTTCCAGGGCGCGCTCCATTTTCTGATCATCGAGGGGCAGATCGCCGGCGGGCTCGCCCTCCTTCGCCTGACCGATGGACGCAAACGCCGAAACCTGTTTCTCAAGTTTCTTGCGCGATTTACAGGCCGGACAGGTGGGGCGATCAGTGGTGACACGCTTCGACAGGAAGCTGTAGATCGTATGGCAGTCCGGACAATAGAATTCGTAAATAGGCATCGTCTACATTGGCCTCACCCGATTGGACGCGTGGCGTTCACGTCTCAAGGTGCGTGCGTTCGAGCATCTGGTTCAGGTTTTTGACAACCGCTTTCTCCTGGCGATCGCTGAGTTTCAAGATCTGCTTCAGGCCAAGGGCGAGATGCGGAATGTACAGCACCATGTAGTTACGCTTGCGCTCGACCTCTTCCTCGCGCTTGCGGCGACTGAGATAGACCGCGAGGCGCCGGCCGCATTCCTGCAGACCGTAAACGATTTCGCGAATGATTTCGGGATAATGCGCGACCGCCTCCTTGCTCTCGCTCGTGAACGGCACCCAAACACTCGCGATGTGCACCATGATCACCATGGGGCCGACCGGCGGCGCGCCACGCGGCTGTGAGAGGCCGTAGGCCTTCCAGTTGACGTCGGTGCAGCCCTTGGTTATCGCGCAAGCGCCCCCCATGTACAGCAAGGGGACGCGATTGGCATAACGCATCAGACGCACAGGGTTATCCGCATTCAGATCCTCGTTCTCGCCCGGCTTGGCGTAGGCCAGCCCGACCTCAATTTGAAACGGATTGCCGCGGTAGACGGCCGGCGGGCGGGTTATCGCCGTATAGAAATCCGCGTTGATCTCTTTCTTAAGGCCCAACAGCAGCTGGTCTTCGCCGATCGGCGCCAGGCAATCGGTGGGCGGACGCATCAGCTTCGTGGCGTTGATCGCCCTGTAGAGCGCTTCGCTTTCCTGGTGGGCGATCCGCGTCGGGTTGGCCTTCGGGTTCAACTTGGCGGCTTCGCAAATCTTCTGCGCCGTCTGGCTGCTGACCCGCGAGAAATCCTGTGCGAGGGCGGACCGCAGCGTGCGCGCCGTGCTGTCTTTCAAAATCTGGGCCAGCGTGCCGAGTTCGACGCCATGCGGATGCGGCTTGATTTCGTTGGGTTGATCCGGCAACTGCTTGCTGACCCGCTCGAAGAAGCTCCAGCCGACATCCGGGGCCGGAGCTTCCGGCGCAGCGGCTTTCTTTTTGCCGGTCTTCTTCGGCACCTCGTCATCTTTGCCGTTCGTGATCAGCCGAACGCGGTAGTAGGACTGCAGGTGCGGGTTGGCGATCGCACATTGCTTAAGGTACTCGTCGACGGACTGCTTGCCCCGAACGTAGGCCGCCTCCATCTCGATCGAGACGCAGGTTCCACGGCGAGCAACAATCGCCTTACCGGGCTTGCCGTCCCGCGACGGATAAAACTCCGGGCGCCAATCGATCGGCTCGTCTTTCAAGATCGTGGGCTTGTTGCGCCTGGTATCCACCTGCACTTCGATGCAATGGGCGGTGCGGCCCACCTTGGAATAGATCCGGGTCGAACTGCCCGTGGTGAGTTGGCCATACATCCCGGCCGCACTGATGCCGATGCCCTGCTGTCCGCGAGACATGCGCAGGCGGTGAAACTTGGAACCATATAGCAATTTGGCGAAGATCTGCGGGATCTGATTGCGCACAACGCCTGGCCCATTATCCGTCACCGACACACGAAAGCGCGTATCGCCCGTCTGTTCGATATCAACGCTGACCTCGGGCAGCACGCCCGCCTCTTCGCAGGCGTCGAGCGCATTGTCCACCGCTTCCTTGACGGTTGTCAGTAGCGCGCGGCGCGGGTTGTCGAAGCCCAGCAGATGCCGGTTCTTCAGGAAAAACTCTGATACGGAAATGTCGCGCTGTTTCTTGCCGAGGGACTCGGCGGTCTCGACCGGCGCGCGACGGGTCGCGGCACGCGCGGCACCCTTGCCGGCCGCTTTCTTCGCCGGACGCGCCTTGCTTGATCGTGCCGCCTTCTTCTTCGCCATGGGCGAGTATTAGGACAAACGATGGCATGGTTCAAGATCACGTTTAGCCTGAGTCGTTCTTGCCGGCGGAAGGCCCACCAAAAGCCTTCTCGAATCGTCGTCGAGAGAACCTGCGCGCCGGGGCCAATACGTCCTTGCTGCGCCGGGGCAAACAATGGTTCTACACTTGCATTTGAGGCAAACTCGCATAGTCTGTGTCGCTGCTGATTAACTTCGCGCGCACGGCACCGATGAGGCACGACTCCACTAAAATTAGAATGACGGCCATGCTGGCATTAAGCGCATGGCTAGGCTCCGGTGCAGCGCTCGAGGCGGCATCCCTTGCCGAAATGGTTCGATCCAACGACGTGCGCGGGGTGAAGGCCCTGCTCAAGGAGGACAAGGCGTCCGTCTTGAAGGCGCGCACGGAGAGCGGATCCACGCCCCTGCATTGGGCGGCCGCATACTACGCACACGATGTCACGGCCCTGCTCCTGAAGAGCGGATTCGATCCGGATATCCGGACCAACAATGGCTCGACCCCGTTACATTGGGCAGCCCGCCGCAACGCGGTTGACGTCGCCAGGGCCATAATTACTTACCGCGCGGACCTCAATGCACAGACGAAGAGCGGATCGACACCGTTGCACTGGGCCGCCAACAAGAATGCCGCCGAGGTGGCGCGCCTTCTGGCGGTGCGCGGTGCGGACGTGTCCGTAAAGTCAAACAACGGGTTCACGCCGCTTCACTGGGCGGCGCTCGCCGACGCCGAGGACGTGGCGCAGATCCTCGTTGCGGCCGGTGCAAACGTCAACGCGGTCTCGCAGGACGGAACGTCCCCCCTGCACTGGGCGGTGCGAACCAACGCGACGCGACTCGTGACTTTCCTGGTGGCAAACGGTGCCGACGGCACGGCAAAGACGATCCACGGCGTGACCCCGATGGACTGGGCGACCGACGCCACGATCCGCAAGGTGCTCGCCCGGTCCATTGTCCCGCGCCCGGCCGCCGCCGCAGACCCGGTTGGGCCGCCACGATCCCTCCGCCTTCGGGGCGGTGCGACCTATACCGGTGACATCACGAAGAAACGACCACACGGCCGGGGCCGAATGAGCTATCCCGATGGCGAATTGTACGACGGCGACTGGCACGAGGGCGAGCGGCAGGGGCAGGGCGTGCAACGGTTTGCCGACGGTAGCGTCTACGAGGGCGAGTGGCGCGATGACAAGCGCGAGGGGAAGGGAGTCTATCGTTTCTCCAACGGGGACATTTATCAGGGCGCCTGGCGCGATGACAAGAGAGCCGGCCGCGGTGCCTACACCTTCGCAAATGGGGACATTATCGAAGGAATATGGAAGCGCAACCGACTGGTGCGCGGATGGGGCAGGTATACGTTCGCGAGCGGCGCCACGTACGATGGTCAGTGGGCGGACGATCAACTGAACGGCCAGGGCACCTACGTTATGCCGGATGGACGAGAGCAGGCCGGGGTCTGGAAGAAGAACCGCTTTCGGCCGCCCGCCAACTGAACACGGCCGGCTAACATTCCTTCCGCGTCCATCCGTGGCAATCATGAAGGAAAAGTATCCATACGCTGAAATCGAGACTCGCTGGCAGTCATATTGGGCCGACGAGCGACTCTTCGAGATCGACGAGTCCGACACATCCGACAAGTCCTACTGCCTGATGATGTTTCCCTACCCCTCGGCCGCGCTGCACGTGGGGCACGGTCGCAACTACATCATCGGGGATGTGGTTGCGCGCTATAAGATGATGCGTGGCATGCGCGTGCTGACACCCATGGGCTGGGACGCCTTTGGATTGCCGGCGGAGAATGCGGCGATCAGCACCGGCACGCACCCGCGGGTCAGCACCCTGGCCAACATCGAGCGCATGAAGGAACAATTGACCTCGTGGGGCGTATGCTACGACTGGCCACGCGAGGTGGCCTCTTGCATGCCGGACTACTACCGCTGGACCCAGTGGCTCTTCTTGAAACTTTACGAGCGCGAGCTCGCCTATCGCGCCACCGCGCCGGTGAACTGGTGTCCGTCCTGCGCAACGGTCCTGGCCAACGAACAGGTTGTCGATGGCGCCTGCGAGCGCTGCGAAGCGCCGGTCGAGGAAAAAGAACTCGAGCAATGGTTCTTCAAGATCACCGCCTACGCGCAGCGGCTACTGGACGATCTCGACAAACTTCAGGGCTGGCCCGCAAAGGTACGTACCATGCAGGCAAATTGGATCGGCCGCAGTGTCGGCACCCTGGTCGAGTTCGCGCTGGTACCACGTGCGGACGGGCGGCCCGATGACGACGACGACGTGCCCTGCTACACAACCCGCGTCGACACCATCTTCGGTTGCACCTATATGACCGTCGCGCCCGAATACCCGGGGCTGGCGCAGCTGGTCGAGGGGCTACCGGAACAGGACGCGGTGTCCGCCTTCGTCGCAAAGGCGCGCCGGGTATCCCGCGCTGATCGCATCACGGACGCCGTGGAAAAGGAAGGCGTCTTCACCGGGCGACAGGTGATCAATCCCTATACCGGCAACCCGGTGCCACTCTGGGTCGGGAACTACGTTCTAATGGAATACGGCACCGGTGCCGTGATGGCCGTGCCGGCCCACGATACACGCGACTGGGAATTTGCACACGCCTACGACCTTCCGATTCGGCTGTCGATTCAAAACGAATCCCAGGACCTTGATCTGGACCGAATGGACGCCGCCTACGTCGAGGCCGGCACAACCACGAACTCCGGCCCGTTCACCGGACTCGCGAGTCGCGAAGCGATAGCGAAAATGACGGAGCACGCCCTAGCCAAAGGGTTCGGGAAAGCCATGGAGCACTATCGTTTGCGCGACTGGCTCATCAGCCGCCAACGCTACTGGGGCGCACCGATTCCGATTGTCTATTGCGATTCCTGTGGCACGGTACCCGTTCCGGAGGATCAACTGCCCGTCCTCTTGCCGGAAGAAGTCGCTTTCAAGCCGACGGGTGAGTCACCTCTCGCCGCCTGCGACGACTTCATGCAGGTGAAATGCCCGACCTGTGGCGCCCCCGCGCGGCGCGAGAGCGATACAATGGATACCTTCGTGGACTCGAGTTGGTACTTCCTGCGCTACCTGTCCCCGAACGATGAATCGCGGGCGTTCGACCCCGAGGTCGCCAACAACTGGATGCCCGTGGATCAGTATATCGGCGGCGTGGAACATGCGATCCTGCACCTGCTCTATTCCCGCTTCTTCACCAAGGCCCTGCACGATATGGATCTCGTCGCGTTCGATGAGCCGTTCGAGCATCTCTTTACACAGGGCATGATCCAGAAGCGCAACGAGGACGATGGCCAACTTTATAAGATGTCCAAATCGAAGGGCAACGTCGTCAGCCCGGACGAACTGATCCGCGACTACGGGGCCGATACCGTACGCTTATACACGCTTTTTATCGGGCCTCCCGAGAAGGATGCGGAATGGACCGACCAGGGCATCGAAGGGCCCTCGCGTTTTCTGCGCCGTGTCTGGCGCCGCGCCTACCAACAGCGGGAGCGGCTGATCGCGGCGCGATCGGAGACGGTCGACGTGGACTCGATGTCACCCGCCGCGCGCGACCTGCACCGCAAGGTCCACGAGACGATCCAACTTGTCACGCGGGATATGGAAGGCGACTTCCATTTCAACTCGGCGGTCGCGCACTTGATGGACCTCATGAACGCCATCGACGGCTGTGGCGTCGATGGCGACGCTCCGTCGCCGACGGACGCCGTGTATCGCGAAGCTTTCGAGACGCTTGTCATCCTGCTATCCCCGTTCACCCCGCACATCTGCGAAGAGCTCTGGGAGCAACTGGGAAACGCGCCCAGCGTGCTCGCGGCCGACTGGCCCGCCGTGAACGAAGCGGCACTCGCGCGGGACACGGTGGAAATCGTGGTCCAGGTCAACGGCAAGCTGCGCGCCCGGCTGGAGGTTCGTGCCGATCTCGACCAGGAAGCCCTGGAAGCCTCGGTACGCGCGATGCCGGAGGTCGCGAAACACACGGCCGGCAAAGACATCCGCCGCGTCGTGATCGTGCCGAACAAACTCGCGAACGTCGTCGCGGGGTGAACATGGCGGACCGTCCCTCGCCGTTTGGCTCCGTCATCCGCGCCTGGTTTGGCCTGACGGCGCGCGAACAGCAGGCGATCATACTGGTTACCGCACTCGCGATCCTGGGCCTGCTGGTCCGCCATTGGCATCTGTCCCGGGCGACCGACGATCCCGTCGCGATTGAGCAGGATTCCGTCGGCGGGTAACCCCTCGCTTCCAACTTGCAATACCTCGTGTCACGGGGTATTATTGATTCTGTAATGACTCGCACACGTTCCAGCTTCCGGCCTGCCGTGCTACTCAGCGTTATGTTCGCGTCGGTCCTTACCGCGTCCGCGCGTCAGGCGTTCGATCACTATCGTATTATCCTGCAGCGGCAGCCCTTCGGGAGGATGGCGAAACCAGCACCGCCGCGGGCGGCACCGACACCAGCACCGCCGAGACAGGTCGCCCCTCTTCCGACGCCACAATGGGCCCCGACATTGAAGCTCTTTGCGATCGAGAAAAAGAAGCGCGGTACTATCAAGGTGGGACTGCGTGACACCAAGACCAAGCGCACGTATTTCATCAGTGTCGGCGAAGCAGACGACTTCTATGTGATCGAAGCCGACTACGCGGGCGGCAAGGCGTTGATCGAGAAGGAAGGCCGCGAGTACTGGTACAATCTCGACGGCACGTTCTACGAGAAAGGCAGCGACCCCGAAAACGCGAAGGCCGTCAAGGGTGCCTCGACAAGTGCTGCGCGGAAACCGCCCGGACGAGTGGTGCGATCGCCCGGCGTCGGAGGCGGAGGAATGACAAAGAAGGAGCTTGAGAAGCGCCGTCGACGTCTCGCGGGACGTGACAAGACGAATTACATTAAGAAGACGGAACCGCCGGAAATCAGGGGCGCGGTACTTGATCAACACCTGAAAAATTACCAGATGGACCTGATTCGGGCGGGAGGATCCAAGGGGCCACCCCTTCCCATACCCCTGACCGATGAAATGGACCGGCAATTGGTGGACGAAGGAGTTCTGCCTCCCCTGTCCGATTAGATAAAACTGGCAAAACAACCGCATTTAGCCGGATATTGGCCAGAATCGCCATGTGACATTTCTGCGATATAAGGCTTGCCGAGAGCGGGGTAACGTGGGATAGTTTACGCAGATATGGGGAAAAGTTCGTAGAACTGTATCAAAATTATTTGGGATCAAGGGGTTGACGCGTAGGTGCAGGTACGATATCCTATAGTTCGGTTCAAAGTAGTAAAAGGTACACAGGAGGAATGAAAATGGGGCGTAAGATTAGTGTAATTCTGTTGGCGGTCTGTCTTGTCACTGCGTTTTCCGTACACGCGGCTGATACAGTCTATAGTAAGAATGCGGTTGGATTTGGGAAGACGATGATTCAGCCTGGAGACTTTGCGCTCTGCTCACCGGGCTTCGAGGGAATGGCGAGCCAGAATGTTCAGGAAGTATTGAAAGACCAGATGACCAAGGGCTTCACGAGCTCGACTGGAGATAACTGCTTGCTCTGGGACTCGGTAAGCCAGACATATATCACGCTCTACAAGATCGATACTGGCGGCTTCATCCCGGAGATCGACGATAAGTGGGTGGTTGCCGGTGGTGGCGGTACGCCGCCGCTAGCATCGAACGAGCTTGCAGTCGGCTCTGCCTTCTGGCTGATCAACAACCAGGCATCAGCGCAGGAAGTCTGCCTGAAAGGTGATGTGCCTGTTGCGCCAACGGGAACCGTTGAAATTGTTGAAGGGTTCAACTTCATCTCGTATCCGTTCGCCGCGGACATCGGCCTCAATGACAGCGACCTCGCCGCGGACGGCGCCGCGAAGGGATTCACATCCTCGACGGCAGATCAGGTCCTTGAATGGGATCAGGACGCACAGGCCTATAACGTCTACTTCCGGCTCGACACAGGTGGTTTCGTCCCCGTTATCGACGGCAAGTGGGTTCTCTCCGGCGGTGGCGGCACGCCTACGTTGGCCTCGAATTCGCTCACGCTTGCTCGCGGTTACTTCTACAATCGCCTAGCCGGCGAAGGAACGCTCACCTGGGACGAAGTCAAGCCGTACAATCTCTGAGAGGGACTAATTGCCGCCACACACAAAAGGGGAACTAAAGATGCGAACTAACCGAGTAAAAGTAGTCCTGATGGCACTTGGCGTGGCATCCATGACGACATCTTTAGTATACGCGGGGACATTAAGTGCCGCTGTGAGCCCTGGCTTCGGCGGCGGCGGAATCTATAACAGTGCTGGCAGCGGAGATTCCGCGAACTTGGTTCCGGCCAACAATCTCAGTAATCCTCAAGCCGGTGGTTTTATCCAGATTATCTCCGACGGATCGGCCAACGGGATTGGCGCGGCAGACGCCGGTGCTTCCGACGGCTTAGCAAACCCCGGTGACGACGTTGTTTTGGCGACGCTATGGGCGGGCTTCGGAACATTTGATGGAACGGCTTGGTACAGCGGCGCGGGAGCCGTCAGCCCGTTGATCGACGACGGACTCACGATCGTATTTCGTCACTGGGACACCGCCTCGCCCGACCAAACGGGCAATTCAGATGGAAGTATTCCCTCCGTCGGCGCGTACTATGACGACACCGTCGTGGTGCTGAGCGGCGGTAGCGGCTTCTTCACCGTGAATGTCACCACCGAAGAGGGTGGAGCGATTGTCACATCGACCCAACTGGTTCCGGAACCCACGTCAATTGCTCTCTTTGCTCTCGGTCTCGCCATCGTGGGCCTGCGTCGACGCGCCCAGCGCCCCTGAGTACCACTACGATTGAACTTTGAAGCCCCGATCACCCGGTCGGGGCTTTTTACTATCTATGCCAAATGATCACATAACGCCGCGCATCGCTCGGTGGGTTTGCCTGGCCCTGATCGTTCTGGCCCTACCCCGCATCGCCCGGTCATCCGACGGCACGGGAACGGTCGCCTTCCTGACGAGTGGGGCCATGCCAAGCGGACTCGTCGAACGCGTGCAGATACACCTGGGACTCAATCTCGGCATAAGCATCCGTCCTGTTGCCTCACCGAACGAACCCGTGCACGAGTTCGACGCCGCGGCGGAGGCATGGACGAAGTTGCGGGTTCCACGTGATCATTGTCTGATTGCGCTCGTCACTCCCGCCACAGCGACGAACCTTCGGGGCCGCGTCTACTTCAACGAGAGCGTCGGCATTCTGAACGTTCAGCATCTGGCTACCATCAAGCCTCACATCAAGGATCTTTCGATCGAGGAGCACATCGTTCGACGAGTCGAAAAAGAAGCGATGCGAGCGGTCGGGCTACTGCTCGGCATGCAAGCATGCCCAAGCGTCCGGTGCGCCATGAGAACGCCGGCTGGGGCGTCCGAACTCGACAACAAAGGCCGCAACTACTGTCCGCCCTGCTGGGCTCAATCGATGCGGATCACCGGCGTCGATCTCCAGGAACGCAACAGGCGGATGTTCGAAGGCAACGGAATTGCGCCCGACCAGAAGAAAAGCCCACGGTGACAGCGCCGCCCCGGTCCGGACCGCGACACGTGACCGGTTGCGGCAGCTCAAGCGCAGCGGCGGTCATTCCCTTCCCGTGCTGCCGACTATGTTCCAGGTAACTCGTCGGCGAAACGTGTAAGAAGCAGCGCCGGCTGCGTTTGGTCGTTTGATCTTGTCCCAACAGCGCAACTGCGATATCAGCACATCTATCATGGAATTCTACGCTATGTCCCAACAGCGATTTGATCGCCTCTGTGCTGGCGCACTCGGTATCATCGCATTTCTGCTCTACATCGCAACCATGTGTCACGGCGTCTTTCCCGGCGGATCGGCAGAACTAGTCGCCAGCTTCACTGGACTTTATCCCCGCTTCTCGCCGGTGCACTCCTTATGGGGTCTGGTCGCGCGCGCCGGCGCGGCCGTTCCGATAGGGGACCTCGCAACCCGTATCAACTTCATCAGCGCGACCTTCGGTGCGCTTGACGTCGCCCTCGTGTATATTTTTGTACACCATGTCATCGACGGGATGATCGATAGAACCGCGCGCAATGCGCGGCACGCGCTCTTTGCGTCACGTCTGGCCGGAATTACAGCGGCGCTGTTTCTCACCTTCAGCACACCGTTTTGGTTCGGGGCGACGCGGGCACATACCTATACATTCGACATTTTTCTAGGACTCGTTGTCGGTCTTCTTTTTCTGCGTTATGCCTCTGACGGACGTCTGCTCACGGCCTGTATCCTGGCGCTCACGTACGGACTCGCGCTCGTCGAATACGCTTCGCTCGTATTTTTTGCGCCGCTATATCTCTTCGGCGTTCTGTTTGTCCTCTGGCGGACGGGCAATTTCGCGGCCAAGCCGATTTTGTTGATAGCTGCCAGCCTGCTCACCGGATACGCTACTCAACTGCTTGTTGCGTGGGGTTTCTATGGTAGCCCGGGATTCGAAGCTCGTGGCCTGCACACCTATTGGGAGGCTCTACTCGTATCGGCCAGGGATCAGGGCGGTGCTCTTGCCGCGAGTTTGCCGACGACAGGATGGCTACTCGTTTTGTTAACGACAGGTGTGCCCTGGCTGTGCAGCCTCTGTATCGCGAAACGCGGCCTGAATCAGGAACGCGAATGGACGTATTACGTGTTGCATGCCGTGATGACGGCCATCTCCATCGTGGTCTTGCTGGATATTTATCCCGCGCCGTGGCCGCTCTTTCGCCACGGGCTGATCATCGTGCTGCCCTACGTTCTTACGGCGATGGTTTTTGGTTATCTCACCGCGTACTGGTACCTTCTCGCGACCGAGAAGCCGGACGGAACGGTGCTTGAATCCGATCGCGCTGGATGGCGAACCGTCGCTCTCATCATCCCGCTACTCTGCCTCCTGGTCGCGACCGCAATCAAAAGTTTTCCCGAGGTAGACACCCGCCCGGCGCGTGCGATCAATCGGTACGTAAGCCGTCTGGTCAAAGATGTCGGCGATCGCGCCCTCCTGGTCACCGACGGCGTCCTCGACCATCCCATTCGGATAACAGCCGCCCATCGTCAGAAATCACTAGCGGTTTTGAATCTTTATGGCGATGGCGTCGAGACTCACAGCCGATACCTTCCCGCCATTTTCGACGAGACGCGCTTCAAGAACCTGGCTCAAATCGGCGTGCTTCCATTGCTGCGTGGGTGGCTGCGGGACATCCCAAGCGCCAATACCCAACTCGCGATGCTCACCAAGCCAGACCTCCTGCTGGCGGCAGGTCTACACGTCGTTCCGGAGGGTCTCGTGTTTCACGGCGTTACCCCCGAGGCGGCCTCCGACCACGGGTCAATCTTGAACCGGCAGAAGAAGAACTGGGCGGCGCTACGCGTGCAACTAAAATCCGCCGAAAAGAACGCGACCATTGGTGCATACGCGACACATGTGTTGCGACACATGAGCCTTGTGGCGAACAATCTCGGCGTCGTGCTCCAGGACCATCACGACCCGGCCGGCGCATACGCAGCATATTCGCATGCGCGTGAGTTGCATCCCGGCAACCTGAGCGCGCTCCTGAATCTCGGCAGCCTGGTTTCCTCGGGCTTCAAGGCGCCCGATGCGGACCGAATCAAACTCGCCATCGCCGCACTTCGGAACCAAGGCAAAACCCTCAAGCTGGACGCGTGGACGCTCGCCGGGACATACGGATACCTACGATCGCCACAAGCGTACGCAACAATGGGAATGGTCTGGGCCCTATCCGGTAACCCGGCGATGGGTGACTGGGGCATCCAGCGTGCCCTTGAGCTCAGCCCGATGGATCCTACTGGCGAGACCAAGCAGTTACTCGCCGCACACTATATGGCGAATCACCGTTATACCAAGAGCGCTGCGGCTTATGACGAAATCCTCGCGGCGGACCCCGGTAACGTTGCCGCAATTATGGGCCTAAGCAGAATTGCGACGCGGAACCGTGATTTCCAGGAAGCGCGCCGATTGATCCTTGAGGCTGTCGCGGCCGGACTCTCCCTGACGACCGCCACCTACTATGAATGCCTGGTGCTGGTCGCAAGCGGAGATATGGATACAGCGCACTTGCGGCTGCAGGAACTGGTTGATGCAGAGCCTGACAACGAGTCGATCCTGGTGCTGCTCGCAGATATCTCCATGAAGCGAAATGATGACGAAGGGCTGAAATCGATAACCGAACGACTCGAGCAGTTGTCCAAGAAAGGATATCCCGGATACCTGGCGCTCGGGCAGATCAACCTCTACCATCGTGACTATCGCAAGGCCGTCGACTTCTACCAGGCCGCCTACCGGATCAACCCAAGAGCCATCGAAGTACTGGACATGCTCGCACGCGTCAGCTTCCTGATGCGTCGAACAGATCTCGTGAAGAAGTACTCCCTCGAACTATTGCGACTTGACGAAAACAATGCCACCGGGAATTTCATGATGGGACTCATGCGTACCGCTGAACACAAATTTGTTCTAGCCGAAGACTATTTTAGCAAGAGTCTATCGCATCGGAGAGACGCTGCGGGCCTCAATGAAATGGCATGGGCACTGGCCATGCAACTACGATACGACGAAGCGGAAGCTTCCGTGCGGGAAGCGCTCGCACTAAACGACAAAAACTCAACCGCCTGGGATACCCTGGGATACGTCCTCATGCGCACGGCACGGGATGAGGAAGCCGAACGAGCTCTTCGTACCGCAATCGGACTGGACTTCAACAACATCCAGGCGATTCTTCATCTCGGCAAAATCATGCTGCGTAAACACGAGTTGGATGAAGCGCAGGATATCGTCAATTATGTCCAAAAGCTGCGTGCCCGTATCCCGTTCGAACTTCGCGAGGAAGTTGACGCACTCGAGCGCCAATTGCGCACGGCACGCGACTCCTGATTGTCAGGGCCGCACCGGACCGGCCACCAGGCGAAAACCAACCGTAGCATAACGATC
>CAJWTS010000014.1 GCA_913047795.1 uncultured Verrucomicrobiota bacterium
GAAGTTCTCGGCCACGGGGGAGCTGGCCAGAACTTGGGTCTAACAGAATTCACAGCAGGTTATGATTGGTATCAGGATCTCGTTGACGATGTGGCATACTACTTTGGTTATTCGAGTTCCGGCCATGTGGCCGGGGCGCCAGAGGAGCGTACCTGGCTAGCCAGGGATCCTCCCGGCCCTTGTGGGGCAGGCGGCAGGGCAGTGCGAGGCTGCGCAAGCTGCAGGGCTACCTCGGCGCAGTGAGCCAGGTGGATCACGCCGTCGGGCAGATGGTCGATTTCCTCGACGCGAACGGACTCGCCGAGAATACCATCGTCATCTACGTCTCCGACCACGGCGATTACGCCTGCGAACACGACATCATGGAAAAGGCGCCCGGCATATGCAGCGATGCGATCACGCGCGTGCCGTTCATCTGGCGCTGGCCCGGGCAGTTCGCCGCCGGGCATACGGCCGCCGAAATTGTTGAATCGGTCGACCTGTCCCATACGCTGTGCCGTCTTGCGCAGGTCCCGGTGATGGAAACCAGCGACGGCCAGGATATCTCTCACCTGCTGCACGGCGAAACCGGCGAGGTCCATAAAGTGGGCGTCACTGAATTTGCCTTCAGCAAGTCGGTTCGCAAGGGGAAATGGCGCTACGTCCATTACCCGCCGGACATGTTTCCCGAAGAACATCCGCAGGGTTTCGGCGAGCTCTACGACCTCGAGGCCGATCCCTGGGAGATGAGCAACCTCTACGGCAAGAAGGAGCACGCCGATACCGTGCACGAATTGCAGCTCGAGCTGGTGAACTGGCTGATCACGACCACCCGCCCACGAACGACCCATGGGGCCGATGCGACAGCGGCCGACAATGCGGAGACTCATAGCCAGCGCCGGTGGCGCAACCATTCCATTATCAACGCCGACAACAAGATCCATCCCGACCTAATCCGGGGCGTGACATGGAAGAACTACATCTGATACTTCCATAAGAACCTGCATGGACAAGCACACACCGGCGGTATTTTTTGTTGCAACGGATGGCAACGACGCGTGGTCCGGAACGATAGCCGAGCCAAACGCCAACAAGTCGGATGGCCCCTTCGCCGGCCTGGTACGCGCGCGCAACGCCGTGCGCGAGTTGAAGGCAGCACAGGAAGGCCTTCAGGCGCCCGTCACCGTCATGGTGCGGGGCGGCAAGTATTACCTGGAATCCACGCTCGACCTTACGAAGGCAGACAGCGGCACGGCCGAAGCCCCGATCACCTATTGCGCCTATCCGGGCGAAACCCCGATTATCAGCGGCGGAAAACCGATCACCGGTTGGGAACCGCATGAAGGCAAGATCCTGAAATGCAACGTGCCCGGTACACGCGGGGGCACATGGTCATTCCGTCAGCTGTTCATGGATGGGCAGCGGCTGGAACGCTCGCGCTACCCGAACCCGGACCCACACGACGACGCCTGGAACGGGAAATGGGCGCAGAGTGAGCCCGATGACGGTGCTCTCGAGGCAAGCAATCCCTACATTGTATGGAAAGAAGCCGACGCCTTTCCACGCGCGTGGGCCAAGCCGACCCAGGGTGAGTTGTTTCTGATTCCGGAACCGAAGTGGGGCGACTCCTGCATGATTCGAATCACGTCCGTAGAACCCGACACCGGAATCATCCGACTCGCCCACGGCCCGCGCGATTTTGATGCGAACCCCATCTTTTATCCGAACGAGTGCCATCGCCCAGACACCTGCTGCTTCATTGTGGAAAACATCCTGGAAGAGCTTGATCGACCCGGCGAGTGGTGCCTGGACACGGAGGAGGGCGTTGTCTATCTCTGGCCACCGAATGGCGAACTTGGCACCAGCGAAGTGGTTGCGCCGGTACTTAAGCGCCTGGTCTTCATGCGATGGGCTAAGCATGTACACCTATCCGGGTTTGTCTTTACCGAAACACGGGGTGGCGAGCCGTCATCGCATTACTCGGACGTGGAGGGTGTCGGGGCCATGCGCCCGCAGATGGACTGGGAGTATTGCGGAGAAGCGATCTACCTGAATGCCTGCACCCATTGCCATATCGAAAACAACAAGATCACGGTTATCGGCGGCAACGGCGTTTACCTGCGCAATCATAACGAGTTGAACGTGATTCGGGGGAACGAGATCAGCCATGCCGGCGCAAACGGCGTGGTCCTGGCCGGCGCGAGACGCGCGATGGCCTACGGTGTCACGCGCGGCCGTCCGGACAATCCGCATCCCGTTTACAACGAAGTCAGCGACAACGATATTCATCATTGCGGACTGTATGACACCTATGCCGCGGGCGTATTTCTTGGATTGGGCAACTGGAACCGGATTATCCACAACGACATCCACGACCTGCCGCATCACGCAATCAACCTGGGTGCCAGCCGCTACGGGCGCCAGTACCTGGAGTACAACCGCATCAGCCGTACCTGCCTGGTCAGTTCCGACCACGGCGCCATCAATTGCTGGCACGAGGTGCCCACGGAAGAGGATCCACCCGGTCACGTTATCCGCTACAACTACATTACCGATACCGGGAACGCGACCTCCGGGATTGTCATGGGAATCTACCTGGATAACTGGGCCAGCCAATGCCTTGTACAGGGGAACGTCATTGTGAACACTTTTCCCGACGGGCGATCCTATTCCATACTGATCAAGGGCAGGAACAACATCATAGAGAACAATATTCTTGTGAACACCGGCTCGAGCCACGTCTGCATGATGGCCCACTGTTTCTACCCGGAATTCGCCACGGTGATCTCCGGGAATATCATGGTCGACACATCGGGAAAGTTGGATTCCTTCTTCGACCTGGCAGATTCAGAGCGCCCCTGGCGAGTCGTCACCCAGTGCGACCGCAACGTCTTTTTTCAGACCGGCAAAGACGACCCGGTGATGGCGAGATTTGTGCCGCTCTCTGCCGATCACGGCGCGATGTACGGTGACTATGCGACTCCCGAGTGGCTACAGATGGACGCGTGGCGCAAGGCCTTTGGCCGCGACGAGGACGTTTTCGACGCCCACTCGGTGCTGGCCGACCCACTTTTTATGGATGCCGATGCCGGTGACTTTCGGCTCAAGCCCGAGTCCCCCGCCCTGGCGCTTGGCTTCCAGTCCATACCCTTTGAGCGCATCGGCATACGCCGCTAGCGGTGGGTGCTTTTCCTCGCTGCGGGGTCGTTGGCCCTACAGGTTCCGGGATCGCTCGGTTTTTCGCGGGTCGGGTCGAGAGAACCGCGGTCGTCGACAGCGTTGATCATGACCGTATTGCCTTTCTTTCGAATGACGTAAAAGCGTTTGTCGCCGCGCTTCACCATTGCGCTTGAGGGCCGCCCCCTTGCCGCGACAAACTACGTTCGCGTCCCTTCCTCTCTGATACTTGACGCCATGCTGTTCTGATCACATGATCACGACGGTTCCGATCTGCAATTGGACATGGCGGGGCGTAGCGCAGCCTGGTAGCGCACTTGCTTTGGGAGCAAGAAGTCGTGGGTTCGAATCCCACCGCCCCGACCACCCTTTGTATACGAAGTGCCGCTCCTCCTCGACGCGAACGCGCGCGCGCTGCTCCAACGGCCTGCGCTCACCCTGGACGCGACATAGAACATGCCCTTGGCCGTAGACCGCCCGGCGGCTTGACACCCCTTCCGGCACGTCGCAAGATTCGGCATTCGTGGTTAGGTCCGCTCTGCGGAAACGAGTAGCCACGAAGAGATCCCGGTTGCACCTATGCTACAGGACGAGAAACAGCCTGCCGAAGAGTCGCGCGGTCACGTTTCACCGGACGGTCCAAACGCCGGGACGCTGGGTGAACGCCTGGTGAGCGCGTGGCAGCGCATCCCCACTCGTTTCAAGAAGGCCTTCACCCTTACGCTCGGCGTGAACCTCCTCGTGTTTGCCTATCTCCTGCTACACCATCCCCTCGGCAACCACGACCTTTCCCGTTTGCCCTGGATCGAATACCACAACCAGGTTTCCGTGGGGCGCTGGTTCTGTTTTTTCATTTACATGCTCGTCGGGCACGCCCAGCTCCCGGTCCTGAACCAGCTCCTTGCCATCGTGTTGCACGTATTGACCGGCATGGCGGTCGCCATCTACTGGAAACGGGGGGGCCACGTGTTCCCGCTGACGGTCGCGGCACTGATGGCGTCCCTCATTCCGTTCGTGCTGTCGCACTTCTACTACAGCTACCAATCCCTCTGTTTTGGGGCGGCGCAACTACTGGCGATCGGGGGGCTGATTGCGGCGGCCCGTGCGACGCGGGCCGGGGTAAGTCTGGGCGTAGTGCTCATGCTGTTCGCCCTGGCCTCCTACCAACCCGTCCTGAACGTGGCCGCGGTAGCACTGCTGCTGTATACCTTGCTGATGCTGTCGGATCGCCGGGCGCGGGACCAACCCCTGGCGCCGGGCCGTTTCATCCGGACGATCTTCGCCCCCGGGGCCATCGCGATCGTCGCCGGCGGCGTCTTGTACCGGATCAGCCTGATCCTCATCCAGCAGCTCGGATGGGTTGGATGGAACGCCTACCAGCTCCGCGAAGCGTCCTGGAGTCACCTACCCCAGCGCATCGTGCGAAGCCTGGAAGCGGCGCTCACCCACCTCGTCCTCCCCCAGCCGTACATGCTCCTGCCCGTCAAGCTGATCCTGCTCGCGCTGCTCGTCATGGCCGCGTGGGTCGTACTCCGCCGGCTCGGGGGCGCGCGTCCGGGGCGGCGGAGCTACGCGACCGCAGGGCTGCTCCTACTCATCGGCGCAATCTGGGCCACAAAAACGATTTGCCTGATCAGCGAGATCGGGTTCCACTTTGCCTTCCGCCTCTCGGGCGGACTGACATGCCTGTACATCTTCGCCGTCTTGCTGGCCATGGAATCGTCCGGCGCCCGGCGCCGGAGCATCGCGGCCGTGCTCACGACCGGGACCCTCCTCCTGTTCGTGCACCAGGATCTTATTCACCAGAGCTTGAGGGTGCGGAACAACGAGCATGACCTGCACCTGGCCAATCGTATTCTTACCCGGATCGAGGGGGTCCGCGAGCTGGATCCCGACAAAACCTATAACCTGATCGTGATCGGCGATTTTCCGCATTACGGCATCGAGCGATATCGCGAACGGGCGGGCTCGTTCCGAAGACCGGCCGACTACATGGACGACCACTCCATGGTACCGCCCTGGAAACCGGAACTGGTTTTCAGCATGATCGGCTCGTCCCTCTCCCTGAAAACCCCCTGGAAGGACCAGGATCAGGATCTCCTGCGGCAGCGGGCGTACCTCTACGCCCTGCAGCATGACGCCTGGCCCGCAAAGCAATCGGTCGGGCTGCTGGAGGACGAAAAGCTGGTCGTGGTCGTCCTGGAGGGGGACGTCGTCGAGCTGGCCAAGGGCTACACCCGACTTGCGCGGCGACTCCTGCGCATGGACGACCCGGATACCGCCCGGACCGCGACCCTCCACGAAGAGATCAACGAGCAACTGGGTTATCTCTACGCGCGGCAGGAGCGCCGAGTACGGGGAAAGCTGGACTGGCTGGAACGGAAGCTGACGGCCGCGCGGGATGAATGGCAGGCAACGGCTGCGGCGGGGGCGCGGCCGAGCGCGGCAGCCGAGCGCCTGTTCCGGGAAAGCGAAGAAGGGCTGCGCCTCGCCCGGCGCATGCTGGAGTCTGCGAATACGAACGAGACCGCGGCCGTCCGGCTCGAGATGTTGCAGAAATTGAGCAACAACCTTACGGAGTTACAGCGCATCATCTGGAAGGTGCGCAAACACGTTCGCCCCGGGAGCAGGTCATAGGCGACTGCCCGCTCACGCAGAATATTGGATGAGGAAATTTACGCACAATGACATCGATTGATTGGTTTATAGACGCTCGCTTCGGATGCTATGGGATACTGGCCAACGCCGCAGGCACACACGAGGCGCTGGGAGATGGACAGCCGCGTCGCGTCTTTGGCGGCTGGTGCGGCGTGGTGAACCCCATGGGTGGCGTCGTGGCAGTCACGCGGCAAACGGGGAACGACGAGCAGATGATTGTGACAGAAATCGACTTTCAGATGAGTGCAGATGCTCGATCGAGCGGCTATTTCATTCCAAAGTGCACGCGCTCCGACATCTATGATTCCCGCCGCAATCGCAGGGACAGGTAGCCGATCAGGCAAACGACTCGCACAGCTGCGTGCGTTTCCTACACTCTGGCGTCCGGACGAAGACGCCCGTAATCGTCGCGGAGCTCGTCGCCATATTCCCCCATCCATCGGTAAAGCGCCTGTTGCAACGCCTTTCGTTCGGGCTGATGAGCGGGCTCCAAAATTAGATTCGTGATCTCCCACGGGTCGTCCCTCAAGTTGTACAACTCGTCGACGCCCGACGCGTAAAAAACATATTTCCAGTCGCCCCGACGGATCATCCGATGGGTACATATGACAGGTGTCGCACTCGCACCCTCGCTGACGACGACATCGCGCCAGTCGTCGGGCTCTTCGCGCTGCAAGAAGGGCTGCAGGGAACGGCCGTGCCCAGCCTCGGCCAACTCAAGCGACACGCCTGCGAGATCGAGAATGGTGGAATAGATGTCGCACGTGATGGCAAACGCATCGGTGTTGTGTTGCGTGCTGTCCGGTCGCCCAGGTTTGACAAAGAGGGGGATTCGGACGGCTTCCTGGTACATGTGGTAGGACTTATTCTCGATCCCGCCATGGCATCCCTGGGAGTCGCCATGATCGGCGGAAAAAATGATCGCCGTGTCATCATACAAGCCCGTGTCATTCAAGTAGGCCATCAGCCTTCCGATTTGCGCATCGATCGAGGACATGAAGCCGTAGTAATACCGCAGTGAGTTCTCCCAGAACGACCACGGCTGGTCCGGACGCCGGAAGGCATCCTGGTAGGTCGGTTTCAATTGTCGGTCCTCATCAAAATTCGGCCACGGCGACATCTCCATATCCCGGTAGATGTCCAGGTACTGCGCCGGGGCATAAAAGGGCGAATGCGGCCCCCAGAAATGCAGCTGAAAACAGAACGGCTGGTCCCGCAGACGGAATTGTTCAATGTAATGAATGGCCTGCTCGACCAGAAAATACTCGTTGGTGGACTCGATGGGCGATGTGACCTCGCCCGTTATCGTGTGCCAGGTATCCTCCTTGTTCAGATCGGCGATATCGAAACTCAGTCCATTCTTCTCCAGATAGTCTTTATACAACTCATACTGGTACCCGCCACCCCCATGGCCGGGAAAATCATCCCCTTCATACCCAACATCAGAAGGCAGTCCACTATAGGCCGGCACCATAGCCGACCTGAGTTCGTTGAAGTAGAACCCGGACGACGGGCCGCCCAGTCCAAGATGCCATTTACCCGTATACCCAGTCGCATAACCCGCCTCTTGTAAGCGCCGACTCAACAGGTACTCACGGTCCGGCAGTTCATGAATCAGACAGCCTCTCTCATAGATGTTGGTTTCGACGCCATGAGCGTGTGGGTAGTACCCCGTCTGCAACGATGCCCGGGCGGGACTGCATACCGCGCAGACCGTGTAGGCATTTTGAAAGACCGTGCTTTGGCCGGCGATCGCATCGAGATGCGGTGTCTGGCACTGGGTGTTCTGGTCGTAACAGCTGAGGGTATCCGCCCTCTGCTGATCGGTTAAGATGAACAGGATGTTTGTTTTCGACGAAGGCATGTTTTCAGTGACAACAAGTGATAAGACGCTTCTCTTAGGGGCAGCACCTACACATCCCCACTGGAACCGGCCCAACAAGAGCCTCTTCATGTAAAGCTCCAAGGAGGAGCTTACCCAATTCAAAGAACATACGGAGAGGCAAATTATTCGCTATACCTGAAACGCCAAAATGCGCATGGACAGAAGCACCCCGGTTTCTTAGGGCCTGAGGCCAGACTGGAGAAACTGACCTCCACAATCGCACCATTTACAGGTGCCAGGAAGTCACACGATGCGGCTTTGGGAGCAAGAAATCGTGGGTTCGAATGCCCGCGTTGCGGCACGGAAACGAAGCGGATCGTGCTCCCCGCTACGCTTGCTCACGCAAGCGAGCATAGCGTTGCAGGCGGGTGCGGCCGACATGTCGTGCCCCCGGGGCCGGGTGCTGTGTCACCTGCGAGCTGAAGCTAGAGCGGCGTGAACGCGTCCCAGGTGCCCGGAACCTTGGTCCATGTATCACCGCCGCCGATCGAACGTTGCCCAATGATACCGGGGGGCAGTCCGGGCGGCACGGCAATGCGGTAGCGAATGCGTTCATCAAGCGTGATGTCGAGACGTGTACGTATAGCCCCGGAACGATCCAGTTTCACCTGGTTGCCCGCGGTCATATTGCCGAATACGCTCAGGTACGGCTGGCCCTCTTCACCGAGGTTGTTGTCGATGAAGTCATTCTCCGCATACAACATCGCATGCACGTCGCCACCGGTGCCGAACTGCACGTCACCCATGTAAATGTTCCCGCTATTCGGCTCGGCAGGATCCTTCAGCGCAATCATGCAGACCATATCCTGGGCATTTGTCGTACCTCCGTTGTACTGCAATTCATCTGAAAACGTGATGTTTCCCTTCGCAACGATGGTCAAGAACACGCCCGGCGTCCGGAATCCGTAAATGTGCGTGTACGGATTGTGCACGTAAACGTTGCCGTCGACGTAATACAACAGGTTGGTCCCATTGGCACGAACGTCCAGCAACCGCATGATCAATGACCCCGATCCGTTCGGATCGGGTACCGAGATGCTGCCACCCCATGATGAGGTCGGGTCGGTCGGGTCCTCAATGAAGTAGTCGTCCTTGCCTTCAATCGGCGTATAGGTGCGGTCATCCGGATTCTTCACGAAGATGTGCGCCGGATTGTTCGCGTCCATGATCTCGCCGTCTCCATTGAAAGGCTGCGCAGCAACATCGATGTCGTGCCCCCAGTTGTCGTAGGCGTCGGTGGGCTTGGTCTCCGTCTTGGCAACGTCGTAGTGCATCCCCATGAGGTTCGGCGCATGGATCGGCGCGTCGAATCCGACAGCCTGGAACAGCCCCGTCGTCGCGGTCGGCATGCCGGTGATGTCATCGGCCGCCTGGGTCCCGTGATCATAGGCCTGGTTGCGATCGTCGACGTATGGTTCGCCCGGATCATAGGTCCCGTCCAGATCGGTGAACGACTCGCCGAGATCATAGATCCCGTTCCCCTCGTCCGAAAAGGGCTCGCCCGGGCACGACCAGCAATTCCTGAGAACCCATTTCTTCTTCTTCTTCTTCCACTTCCACTTCTTTCCGGGGGGATCGTAGCGATTGTTTCCATTCACGTCCTGGTACCCTTCGCTCTCGTCCCGGACACCGTTACCCATGTCGACAAAGCTCTCGCCGACCTCGTAAGTGCCGTTGCTGTTTGCATCGACAAAGGGATCGCCGTAGCTCCACACGCCGTTCCCGTCCAAATCGGTGAACGACTCGCTCGTGTCGTACACGCCGTTGCCGACCGTATCCATGAAGGCCTCGCCCTCGTCGTAACGGCCGTTTCCGTAAGCCGTACTCGAGTCGACATCCGACTGGTAGGCCGCAAACGCGGCAGCGGACAGGGGCCCCGTAAACACGGTGGGCCAATTGGAATAACCCCCGGATTCAACGTGAACGTCCGTCCACTCTTCCCCCGCATTCCAGAGGCCGTCCCCGTTGTCATCCACGAACGTCTCCGGGTTGCGCAACAGGGCATCTCCCGTAATCACGATACGGTTGCCCGAATACGTGTCGCCCTCCACGAAATCGGCGCCCGTCCCTGTGCCACTGATGTCCAACACGTAGTTTGTGTCTCCGCTGCTGTTGCCCGCATACAGGGCATGCTCGAAAAGGGCATGCACGGTCAACCCGGTAGTAGGTGCCGACACCTGTAGAACCACCTCGCGCGTCTGGTTGTTATCGTAGCCCGTCGATTGAATCAGCCTTTGACCCGATCCCAGGTTCGAGATTGTCGTCTCAAAACCCCAGTTTGTGCTGTAGAACTGAACCGAATTCGCAAACATCGCCTGTGAATTGGTCGACGGTATGACGCCGTCACCACCGCTGTTGAGGTTCACAAGGGCAGCCGAGATCCCAGCCTCCGCCAGAAAGAATGCACGGTCGAGTTCATAGCTACGATCGTTGATCCGCTGATGCGTCGAAACCGCAGCAATCACCGAGCCCAGCGAGGCCGCGACGATCGTCGTCAGCATAATCGTGGTCGTAAGCGTACTCCCGTCGCGGGCTCGATCCCGACGGCGCGCATTGATCTTGTTCATCTTGTCCTGTTTCATGACTTCTCTCCTGGTTTGATCTCGCTCTGTTCAGTGATTTCGCAAATGCACGCCCACGTCGATTTCGGAGGGGGCATCCCCCGGTGACGCAGGCTTGGTGACGCGGTACGCAATCCGCAACGTATCCGGCCCGGTCTGGTGGAAAACGTTGCGCGGAGGAAGCGTCATAACCTCCGTCAGCCCCTTGGCCACGATATTTGTCGCCGCGTTTGTGTTCGACACGTCGCCAACGAACAGGAGCTGGCCCATGCCCTGTTGCTCGGTGGGGTTCACGTACGCAAGCCGACTCGTCACGCTGCTCGGCATCTCCAATTCGACCCAGGTGCCGGCCTGGTCGATTGCGGTAATCTCGCACGCTGTACGGACATAACTGACCACCTTCTGCGCAGACATGCGAACTTCAGACTGGGCCCAGACCGACTGGCGCGCCACGTGCGCCGCGCGGGTGGTCCAGGTAAAGGCCGCCAGGAGCGCGATGAGGACCACGGCCCCGATCCCGGACGCAACCATCACCTCCGCCAGCGAATAGCCGGCATCCAGGCGGGAGTCTATGTCTTCGGTTTGCATCGTATTTCTATGGGTGGATGATCGTGGCGTACGTATTCGTCAGGCGGCGGCTGCTTCGTGGGATCGGGTAATCCACCATCACCCGGAGTTCCAGATAAGCCGCGGAATTCAGATCGCCCACAACGTTGCCGGCCACGGCGTGGCCGACAATCTCCACGTTGCGCACGACCTCGTAAGCCCCCATCAGCGTGTTCGTCACGGGGTCGTAAGGCACCATCAGGAGAACGGTGTCGTAACCGTCGGCATGAACCTCCTCGAGCTTTTGCACACCGAGCCCGCGCGCCTGCATCACAAGCGAATTCGCGTGGGCCATCTTGAGCGAATTCAATCCCGTCAGGTACAGGCCCGCCGCGACAGCCACCAGGATCAGAGAGGCGACCATGTTTTCGACGATGGTGAATCCAGATTTACTAGTGAATCCAGATTTACTTCTATTTGACATTGTCAGCTGCCTTCTTCCTTCGTCAGCTGTCTTCTTCTTTCGCCAGTTATTGCCCGCCATGCGCAGTAGTATGAGCAGAATACATACCACCGACCCGCTGGATGTTGTCTTCAACCCGCTAAATGCCAGGTTTTCATATAAACCATGCCCCGAATCGCATCATCGGTTTCTCTAATTTGAGAGGTTTATCTAATTTGATAATTTGAGATCATTTCCATTTGAGATCGCCTCCAATCGACCATACAGACCGCCAAATCCGTTCTGGCATGCTCCATGCTTAAAACTTTCATGTAATCTTCGACTGACACACAACAACTGAAGCCTTGGAGAACATCCAATGTCACAAGTCAACTCCCGGGGAAATAAGACAACGGAACAAGCCGCCCGGTGCGCGGACTCTGCCGCTTCGCTGATCGCCGCAATCGGACAGGCACTGATCAGCTATAATCTTTATGGCGAAAAGCACAGCGTCGCCACCGATGCACTCTCCGAGGCCTACGTTCAACTGCAGAAGTACCTCCAGAACCTGGGGAAAATCAGTTTCGGGATGAACGAGAATGAGCTCCTCGTAAACGGCTACGCAATCTCGATGCGTAACCCACTTGTCCAGCATTTGGGCCAGCGTCTGAACAAGCTCAAGATTTCCAACTTCTCGATCAAGCCAGGAATGGGATCCGAGGAGTTCCGAAAGCTCATCGCCCTGCTGCTTGACGACGAGGTAACGGACGCGACGGGCGATCGCACGGACACGTTTCGCGATCGCCTATCAAAAGGTGGATTTCGGCACGTGACCGCTAAGAAGGTCACGATTCGCGAGCTCGCCGACGATGAAATGGTGGTCGGCAAGGACTCGCTGGACAACCTCTCCCTCGATCCGGGTTTGACCGGTGCCGGCGGAAGCGGTTCGGACATCAACTGCGACGAGCCGGTGACCGGGGTTGAGCGGGGTGAAGCGGAAGGTCGAAACAAGCAGCTGCAGGTCCTGCTCCAGCGCCGCCGTGCAAATACGCTGCGTATCGCGCGCGAAAACACGGTCTGCGAGCAGCCCGAGCCGATATCGGCCGATCTGGCCGCGGAGTGGGAACAACAGTTCAAGGAGCAGGTCGTGTGGGAGATCAAGGACGATGATTTCTCCGAGAGCCGGCCGACGCTCTTGTCAGACCCTCCGCAGCCCGAAGCGGTCGCAACCCCTGAGGCGACAGACGAAGACGCACCGCCCACGCTTTGCCCCATGCTCTCCTACCTTCGCGGTGCCGACGACGTCGACACGGCGGCCGCGCAAACGGAAATCGCCGCCACCACCTCCGAAGAATTGGCCGAACTGGTGATCGAAGCGGCAAACCTGCGGATGCGCGAAGACAGCCACCCGGACAAGTCGCGCGCTGAAGCGGTGGCCGATACGGTCCACAGTGCCGCGACAGCACTGCGCAGCTCCATCATGACGGGTGAGGGCCGCGAAGAGCTCGAGGAATCGCTTCGCACACTGGAGACGGAACTACGCCGGCAACTCGCGGAGCTGGGGTTATGCCGTGAAGCCCACGACGTACGTGTGGTTGCGAAGGCATTTGAACAAATTCGCGGCACCGTATAAGTCGAATTGCTACCCGATTCCGCTCGAACACGTACCCGTTGGGGTGATGGACCAGCTCGTGGCAGGGACGCAATGTGTACTGCGAGAGACGCCCGCCGAAGGTCTGGTACATCGCCCAACCCTCCGAATCCGTACGCACGCTTCCGGGCTGCCGCAGCATCTCAACCAGAATGTCCTTCCTGAGACCGTCAATGACATCATCGGCCTCTCTGTACAACAAGCAGCACGGTGGTAGTGTCATCAGAACCTTGAAGGTTCGCACACGACATTCTCGTACCCATGGACAGACCGTACAAGTGCCTGCGATGGCCCCTATTTCGACAACGTGACGGCTAATGCGAGAATCCTCCTTATCTGGTAATATGCGCTTATGAGTCAGTCGGTCAGCCAGGAATTCCCCGCAGGCCTGCGGGCCGTCTCGATTACGCCCGCGAATGCACAGCCGGATTTTCTGCAGGCGTTGCAGGATGCGGATGTCGATGACGTCGCGGTCGTGGGCGGGGGTGCCCGCGACAGGCGGATGGGGGTGAGTCGTCGTGGAGACATCGATGTCCAGCTCACGCTTTCCCTCTCCCGTTCAGAGCGGTCGCACCTGGACCGTATACGACGATTCCCTCCCCTACCCTACACGATGGCTGCACGGCGCCTGATCCGCCAGGTGCAGCGCCGACACCTGGACGCCTGGACACCTTTCGTATCGTCTGGCGTGCTGGCGCGGGCCGACCTCTTGTTGCAGGGTGGCGCGCAGTTCGACGGCAAGCGCGTTCATATCGCCAAGCACGTCTTGCTGACGAAGGACGGGCCGTTCATCCCGGAGAACCTGGCCCCCACCTATGAGCTGATCGCCATGACACCGCGCGGAGAATGGCTGTGCTACGAGGACAGGGTGCTCGACGATATTGATCAACGGAAAATTCGGATAGCGGGACAGGGCATCATGACCATGCGAACGGTCATGAGGACCATCTCCTTGAAACACCAGTTTGCAGGCACGGCGTACGACGAAGCTACCTGGGGGGCCATGGCGGCTTTCGGGGTGCGGTTGAAGCGAGGCGGACTGTTCGCACGCTACAACCTTTACAGTCGCTACGCGCGTCGCATTAACCTCGATCGGCTTGGGGAAACCCTTCAGCGCTCCGGAGGACAGTGGCAGCTTGCGGTTGAAGACCTGCGGCGTCTTGGAATATTAAAGCTCATCGAGCGAGCATCCGGAGCTGCGCACAGGCTTGTGCGGTACCGCGCATCGATGGGGGCCGATGCCCCGCACGACCCGTCCTGCGAATCGCTCCTGGCACGTTATCCGCGCGACGTGTATTCGTTGGATGCGAAGCCGATCGAATAGCAGGATCGGCTTCCAGCCCGTCACGGACGGCCAGGAGGGACGTCCTGCTTAGCTTCCCCTTGCCAGATTCAATCTTCGAGAAGAATTTTGTCCGCGCCGAACAGCGCGTCCCGTTCGCGCACCGCGTCTTCATCGACTTCCAGTCCGCTTGGATCGGCGCTGAACGCCATCAGCAGGATGAGGAGCGACCCCCCCATCATCACCCACGCCAGCGCCGGAGGGCCGAAAAGGTCCATCAGAACACCCGTACTGAGGATACCCACGACCGCACCCACGCCGGCCCAGAACGAGCACCAGGCGATCACGTTCTCCGGCTCCGGGTGTTTCGAGCTCCATGCGGCCAGCCCGAGGTCGCGCATGGCGGCAAACATACCGCCCATGAGGAACACGACCGTCAGAAATACGGCCAACGGCAATTCGCTGAGCAAGAGACTCGCTGACACTACGGCAACCGTGATCGAAATCAGGATGAGTGTCCTCCTGTGGCCGGACCGATCGCCGATGCGCCCTATGGGGATACTCAGTACCACGGCACCGGCGAATGCCCCGGCGAGAAGCAGTGCCCCGTCGCCGGGCGTGAAGCCCGTGTCCACCGCATAGATCGGGAGGAAGGTAAGAAAGCTCGTTCGGCATGCGCCGGCACAGAAGGCCAGTAGCAATAAGGCGCCCCCGGCCATCGTCGGCAGGCCTTTTCGGATGACGGGAAACGCTTTCGGCTTGGGCCGGTTCAATGCGGCCCCTGACCTGATGCTTCCTACGAGCAACACGCCGACGCCCATGCTCATGGCTGCAAGAAGGAAAGGCGTGTATCCGTCGACGCCCACGAAACGCACCATGGCGGATCCGAACGCCTTGGCGCCTGTTGCCGCCACGGTGACGACACACAGGGCCGTGGCGTGGTTGCCCTTACCGCTCGCCACGACGACACCTGTAATGCATGTGAGGCATACGATGGCCGTCATGAGTCCTACGCCGAATCGGACAGGGAACAGCAAAGCTGAAAAGAGGACGTGTGGAATACTGAGCACAAGGAGGCATAAAACGGAGAGACATGCCCATAGCACGGTTCGAATGCCCCAACGCCTAAGCATATATACGAAACCAAGTGCACCCAGGAAGCAACCCAGTTCCCACATCACGCCGTTTGACCCAATATACGTCTTGCTGTGCCCTGCGGCGTTGAGGTTCAGGTCGATGACCGGTCGCAGGATGACCGCGCCCAGCGAGGTGAACAGCATGATCGACAGAAGGCTGATCGAGTAGGAAAGACCGTTGTTGCCGTCAGATGACACGGCTTGGTGCATGCCTCGGCGTAGCCCAAATGAGCTTGAACTCCCTACCTTCGTGCTCATAATCGGCTTCGAGCATAGCTGTCCGACCGCATGGTAGCAAGGGGGATGCCTAGAAATGGATTTGCAACAGCAGACGCGGGGCGGCATGTCGAGATGGCGCTGGATCTCCGCTGTGGCACTGGCCATCGGCCTGGCCGCGCTCATCTGGCTTTTTCTTCCGCCCCAACAAGATCAGCGATTTCCCGTCATCCCTTCCTCGGGCCCCCTCGAAGCCAACGACCTCACCCTGAAATCGCTGCATGCAGCGACGGATGGCAAGTCGTTTCCGTATCTCAACCAGGCCATTCAGGCTTTAAACTATCGACTCCGCGACGTTGAAGTAGCTTGCCATGATCAAGGTTTCGATGGCCGTCCTGTTTTCCAGGGCGCTTGTGGATCCGGGTTTTTGCGCCAGAACGTGATCGGCAACGATCTCGACTACATGATGACCATCCACCTTGGGGACGTGGAGATGGTCACGGGTGACGATGCGGCCTCAGCGGATGCGCTTCTCTCACGCATGGAGGCCTACCTGAATGTCTTCCACGGCGTCGTTCGTGCTCAGGCAGCTCCGGATCTCGCGCTCTGTGATTGGCGCCACATGCGATATGGCAAATTGCGAAAACGGGATTTCCTGCAGGAGCGACTCGTTGAATCGTTGCGTGCGCTTCAGGCCGACACACCCCAGTACCTCGTTTTCACGACGGCGGATGGTCGCCACGTGCCGTCCTACCTTCCGGCAGGTGAGCTTTGCCTGTGGTCGGATCTGATGGCCAAGTTTCTGTCCAATCGGGTCCAGTATGCTCCGAACATGTTCGCGGGTATTCGGGAATTTGGCGTGGTCTTTCGATTTTATGTGGACCTTGTCTATCCCAGACAGGAAGGGAAGGCAAGGGTTGTGCACGACGTCCCCATCAATCCGCTGCATTCCTATTCGGGACGCGTGATGGCCTTGCACAATGTCTTCATTGGCCTAGCGCCCGCGGGTGAGACGTCTGCGGATTTCCTGCGGACCGAAGTGCAATTGAACCCGGATCGGTGGATCAACTATCGTATCTTGGTTGGCGCCGACCTGCTGAATCAGGTGGATCGCCATCTGGACCGCAATCGTCCGCTCAAGTCACTCAAAAGATTACACCAATCGTTCGACTTCCTGGCTCCGGCCTTCGACAAGTCGTTCGCTACGGATTTGGGCAGGTACCTTATGCAGCACATGAGAAATCCGATTGTACTGCTCTCGGAAGAAATCCGTGAACTGTCGCAACAGGCCCATGATGTTGTCGAGAACTCCTTTCTGTGCAGTCTGTTCAGCACATCCGGTGACCTGTCCAAGACGCTACGACAGATCTACGGCGATCTCATCCAGCTGGAAGAAGCCTGTCCCGCGGAGTTGCAGCGTCAAGTTTCCGCCATGCGACTTCACGTAGAAAAGGTGGTAGGCGATCGAGACCTGCCCTACCGAAAAATCGACAGGCTGGCGATCGAAGGGGTTGTCGATGCGTTGGCCGATGAGGCGAAGGCATGGACGACCACGCTGTTGGCTGACGCAAAAGAAGACATGATGCGATGGCGAAATGACATTGAGGAGGAATTGAAGGCCTCCGGCGTGCATCCGATTAGGGTGTGGGGACTTTCTTCCGACAGAACCTTCGGTGTGCTGGAGGAGGACCTTGAGGGCGTTGTTTCGCTGGATGCGCTCAACCAGTTGGCGGCGGGAACGAACGTACCCCCTTACCACTATGCATTAATCAAGCCCGCTGATATCCCCAAAGACGACCTAGGAGAAACCTCGTATTTCCCCGCTCATCTCTGGCTCCGCCCCGCCCCGACATTGATACAAGAGCGACGCTATCAGGAGGTTCTCGCAAGCATTCGGGAGGATATGCGGGTGTTTGGATTGCGGTGATGAGATTTCGCGATGGCCTAGGTTTGCTGCTGCTCGTCGGGTTGTCGGGTTGCGGCGACGCTATCCCCCGCCCTGCGGATTCGGCCGTGCCCTCGAATGCCCAGGCGGAGCGCGACGAGATTTTCACGTTGCTCGCCTATTCCGTTGTGCTGAAAGATTGGCAGGGAGATGTGCCCGACAAAAGAGGTCACAACATAGGTGCCGTACTTGTCGATGCATCCGGCACGAACGCGGTGGCCTGGGGACGGAATTGCAACAACATCCTCCGCAACGGTACGCAGCACGCTGAGTCGCGCGCGATGATCGACTACCTCGACGAGAGTCGGCTCTATGGTCTCGCGGGACACACGCTGTACACGACGTTGGAGCCCTGCGCGCAATGCGCCGGCATGATGCTGATGCAGCGGGTCGAGCGAGCTGTCTACGGCCAGACGGACCCCGACTACGGAGGCGTACTGGATCGGCTCGATCCGTATCCGCATGTGGTGCGGTCAGATCGCGCATCGACTCCCTATGCCCAACGCTTGGACGACGCGTTCACGAACCAAACTGGCGAAGTTGTTTCGTTTCTGCGCGGGGAAGCCGCGAGACGGATTTACGAGGATGCGCGTAGCGCCTTCGGTAGCTACGACGTGCAATTCCCCGAGAATGAAGGTGCCCTATCGGCCGCGCAGCGGTTCCTCGAGGCTGTGCCCGACTATTTCGTGCCGATCGATCCGGATATATGAGGGTGCCGACTGGAAGCCCGCCCTGCGTTCCAATCCCACCACGTCAGAGCGAGGTAGACGACGGCCGGAACGATGGCCAATGTCCTGAACCCCACTTGCATCCCCACGACGACGAAGAATAGTGAACCCACCACTGCCGAGGTGGCATTGCTTGCCCAGCACCAGGCCAGTTGCGATGCGTCCAATCGTGCCACCCGTGAAAAGAACACGGGGAAATACGTGCCCATGATGAAAAAGCAGGGAATTACCAGCAATGCGGTCAGGCCAATTCGGGCCGGAAGGGGTAACGCATAGCTTAAAAGTGTTGTTGAAGGCACAGCGGCCAATGCCAAAATCATAACGGGCAGCAAGAGCCTGACGCCCAAGAGCCTTGCACCGGAAAACAGCTTCGGAAACTTCGAAGTGGAAATCGAGCCCAGCCCTGTGCCCAGCAGAGAACACGGAATGACGACAAACGTATTCGTCATCGGGTGCTCCAGGAAGAATTCCAATTTCTGCAGTGCGAGCGTTTGTTGCAGCGTGTAGGCGAAGCCGATGCCGGTGAACGCAAGGAGGTGAGCCATTGCCGGGACATAGGAGATACCGCATGCCGGTTTTCTCCTGGATCCGCCCCACAGGCAAAGAGCCGCGCAGAAAAGGCTCATCCCGATCAGCAGGGGTTTGAGCATTTGGTGGCTCCAGACAAAAAAACGACGGTTGGCCTCTGGAATTTCCGTGTCGTTATGCAAAAAGG
Organism: uncultured Verrucomicrobiota bacterium; assembly: GCA_913047795.1. Lineage (GTDB taxonomy): Bacteria > Verrucomicrobiota > Kiritimatiellia > CAJWTS01 > CAJWTS01 > CAJWTS01. The sequence continues at coordinate 18,922 of CAJWTS010000014.1, forward strand.
GATTGTCATCCGTGACCGCGATTAGTCGCGCGCCTTGTTCGACTTCTGTCTTTGCATCAAGGGCGCGGACCTTGGGGACGCGCGCGAGGACGTTATCTATTTCTGACGGCTGCAACGGGGCGCCTTTGCGGGCAAGGATTGTGAAGGGGGCGATACCGCTTTCTTTCTTAAAGACGAAAACCCCCATCTGGCCCCAGTCCGCCTCCGGCGCGCATGCGCGAAGGGCGCTGTAAAAAGTAAAGGCTATTTTTGCTCGCAGGAGGGAACCCCCGATGTAGTACACCGCCAGGATGCCTTCGTCATCCAGCAACTCCAGGTAGCTGCAAAGCGCGTCCCGGGTCATCAGGTACGTGTGAGTAAAGACGTGCCCGGATGATCCATACAATGTCGCGAGCGGCACATACACGAGGTCGTATTTCGTACCCTTCTTGATGAGTCCTGCCACGGCCGCGCGGCCTTCCCCAACGATCAGGTCGGTTCGCGGATCGGCATACGGATTGATGACTGGATCCAGATGGTCAGCCATGTAGTCCACGATCAGGTCATTGATCTCGATCGCGGTGACGTGCTTGACGCCGGCATTCAACGCCTGGCCCACGTTCTTACCGCCCCCACTTCCAAGGATCAATGCGTCGCCGGCGCCGACGTAAAACGGGACCGCACTGAGGTGCCTGGTGTACCTTGCCTGCATGGGCTTATAGCCCTCCGTAATGATGGATGTGCCCGCATTTACGCCGCCGGTCTTTATGCGGGTACTGCCATAGCCCTCAACCACATCGATGCGCGTGAAGGAATTGCTGCTCGAATATACACTGTCCGGATGGCTTACGCGCTCCAAGGCTGGAAAGGCGAACAGCCCTGCGATGGGCAAGACGACGCTCGCGATACGTGCCGCACGGGAGTGCCTGAAGCCGCTCGGTGTTGCTACAAGGCTGAGCAAAAAAACGACACCGCAATAGGCGGCTATGTCACCGCCTAGATGGCACAGCGCGAAACTCAGCACAGCTCCCACGGCGGCGCCCAGCAGGCTGGCGCCGTAGACGAGGGACGCTCGTTCCGCGTGATGCTCCATGACGATGAAGATCGGCACGGCGGAGCAGGCCATGACCAGAAACGCCAGCAGGCTTTCCAATCCCATGCGTATGAATACGGAATGTATGTTCTGCAGGGAATGGGGTGAGGAGAAAAACACAACGCCTGCCACGAAAGCCAGGCAGGGCAAGAGAAGCAGGGACAGCGCATAGGCGGATCGATGCTTGGTTCGCTGCCTTTCGACGACGAACCCCGCGGCGCCGATGCCCAGGATGGCGATGCCGATGGCGAGAATGGAAAACGTGCTGAAATCGTACCGGGCCAGCTTGATGAACTGTAGCTCCAAACCCAGCTGGACCGCGGAAATAAGAGCGACGGTGTAGAGGCTTCTTCGCATCAGCACCGTGTTGTCCCTGATTCGGTGATCGAAGTCAACGGCGCCGTCGGAAGGCCTTGTTCCCTTGCTGCTGATTTCCGACAAACCGACTTCAAGAATGCGGCACTATTATGGGGGTTTTGTGAAAACCTTGAACCGTATTTTCGGTACTGCTTTCATTGACAGGTGTCCTACTGGCGCAAGACACGGACATCGATCCATCCGACCCGAATAACATCTACACGTTTCTCGACAGCAACAACGAGTCGCAAGGATTCAGAAACGAGTGTGCATGACCTGCGCTTTATGCCCACGATAGGCGGCACACCCAAGAACCTGAGCCAGACTGAGGTTCCCATTCTTTCCATCGATCTTAACAACGTCGACAACGAAGCCGGGATCGGCGATATCCGTGTCCGCAATCCAGCTGCCGGTCGTGCCGAACAGGGCGTGCGCACTTTACAATCCCCAACACTTTCCCCATTATGCGCCGTCTAAGTCAGCAACCCGACCAGATCCCCCAGGAGACACGATGACACGTCAACACCCGCTTCACCCCCCACGGCGTTCCGCTCTGGCCGTCGCCGCCCTGCTTCTCGGCACAACGCTCGTGATCGCCGACACCACGGTGTTCGAACACGACGTCGCCACCGACGCCAAACCGTGGACACATATGAACTTTCGCAACGACCCGGCGGCGTTCCAGTTCGTCATCGTCGCCGATAATACCGGCGGCGCGCGCCCCGGCGTCTTCGCCTCCGCGGTCAAGAAACTGAATCTCCTACAGCCGGAATTCGTGCTGACGGTCGGCGACATGATCGAAGGCTACACGGAGGATGAAGTCGTACTCGAAGAGGAGTGGCGCGTGTTCAACGCATACCTTGAGGGTTTCGACATGCCGTTCTTCTACGTGCCAGGCAATCACGACATCTCAACCCCGACCATGGCGCGCATGTGGGAGGCGAAATACGGCCGGCGCTACTACTCCTTTGTTTACAAGGACGTGCTGTTCATCTGCCTCGACTCGCAGGACGGACAAAACCAGTCGGCCGGCCTGGGCGAGGAGCAGATCGCGTGGGCGAAATCGGCGATTGCGGCGCGGCCCGACGTGCGGTGGACCTTCGTGATGGTTCACCAGCCACTGTGGGTCTACGAAGAAGGCCATTTTGTGACCGACCGCAAGTTCATCGGCGCCCCGCAGAAGACCGGTTTCAAACATGTTGAGGAGGCCCTCGCGGGCCGCGACTACACGGTCTTTGCCGGCCACTTCCACAGCTTCATCAAGTTCATCCGGCACCAGCAGAACTACTACATCCTGGCCTCGACCGGTGGCAGCAGCATGATGCGCGGCATCGGCGCCGGGGAGTTCGATCACGGGGTATGGGTGACGATGACGACCAACGGGCCGATGCTGGCAAACCTGTTGCTCGAGGGCATACAGGCGGAGGACATCTACACGGAGAAGAAGGTCCGTTATGCCAGCGCCCTGAAGTTCAGCAACGTCGTTGGGTTCAAGCCGCACGACGGGATCAGCTTCGAGATGGCGGTGACCAACGTGTTCAATCACCCGATGGAAGTGGTCATGGAGTGGAACGTGGCGAACTCATGGACGATCACGCCGGCACGGGTGAGTGCCATCCTCGACCCCGGCCAACACGCGCTTTATGCGTTTGCGGCGCGCTACACGGCTAACGACACCTACGCGCGCTGGCCAACCTGTGTCGCGGCCTTCACGGCCGGACACGAGTTCATGCGTGACGTACACCTGCGCGTACCCGGCGACCTCGATGCATACCTGCAGTCCGTGCGCCCGACCACGACCGCCCCGAAACTGGCCACGGCGCCGGCCATCGACGGGCAACTCGACGACAAGGCCTGGGCCAACGCGGTCCACATCGACTCGTTCCAGGACTGGTGGCTGGAGCGTGACCCCGAGGTGAAGACCGAGGCATGGCTCGGCTACGACGACAAGAACCTCTACTGTGCCTTCCGCTGCCACGAACCCTCGATGAGCGGCGTGGCCATGAACGAAACCAATCGCGACGGCAATGTCTTTCTCGACGAGGTGGTCGAGATCTTCGTCGACCCTGACGTGAACGACAACAAGTACTATCAGGTCGCGGTGAATCCGGCCGGCACGCTCTACGACGGCCTCGTCTTCGACAAGGACGGGTTCACGGCCGACATCCGCGTCAGGACAGCGCGCGACGCGGACGGCTGGAGCGTGGAGATGGCCATCCCGCTGGCAGCCATGCATATCGCGCCGGAGGATGTCGGCAGTATGGGGCTGCTGCTGGCACGCGACCGCAAAGTCGGCCGACGCACCTTCATGCAGTATCCGCCGCTGAACGGCTGGAACCACCGCAAGGAGAACCACGGTCGCCTGACACTGGGTGCCCGCGCTCGGTGATGGAGGCAGATCGACCGGCACGCCCTCGCGCGGATCGAATGGGCGACACAGGACTTGAATCTGTGACTTCTACCGCGTGACGATTGAACCTCGAAGTGCGACATGTCCACTTTTTCCAGTGCATATCATATCGGTTGGCCGAATAAGAAATATCGTCCGGCCTTAGGGCACCTAATAACTGTCTGTGTGGCTGCGTGGATGCTGACCTTGCAGATCAGCGCGTATGCCTGCAAGGTGCCTGTCTTTCGCTATGCCCTTGAACGCTGGCCGGCTGCCCCTTACCAGGCGGTAATTCTCGCTGACGCGCCGTTGACTACATCCGAGCAGGGCGCTCTTCGGCTGCTGCAAGGGGCGGGCGATAGAACCAATGGCGTGCTTAACCTTACGGTCCGGCAGTACACGAAGGCGGAGCTTGCGAGGAGCGGCCTGGCAGAGCGACTGCCGCAACTCGACATACCCGGCCCACGCCTGCACCTGTTCTTCCCCGCTGCTACCGAGATGACGACAGCAATCTGGTCGGGGCCGCTGACAAAGAAGTCGGCCATGGCCATTATCGACTCACGAATAAGGCAGGAGCTCGTCCGAAAACTTCTGGCCGGCAACAGTGGCGTTTTCATTCTGCTCGAATCCGGCAACGAGGCCAGGGACGCCCATGCCGAGAAGGCGCTAACGGGACACCTCGCCCACCTTGCCGCAAGCCTGAAGCTTCCCCACAGCGTAGTGGCCGATAAGGCGGATCATAAGTATGTCTACCGTGATGGCCTTTTCTCGTAGGAAGACTCCATGAACCCGAACGGACGCAGAATCAGAAAATTTGCACGACGCACGTCCCTTGTGACTGGTGGCGCTGTTGTGCTGCTGATCGTGCTTGTCGTCATGATGTTCAAGCCCGAGACATCACCCAATGCATCGGGCGGCAGCCTCATCCTGTTTTGTGCGGCGGGCATCCGCCTGCCGATTGAACAGATTCGGCGTAATTTCGAACGCGAATGCGGGATTCGTGTCGATGTGCAGTACGGGGGATCGAACACGCTCTTGAGCCAACTACAGGTATCGCGGACCGCGGACCTTTATCTCGCCGCCGACAATGCCTATCTCGCTATTGCGCGTGAGAAGGGCCTGGTTCGTGAGACGATTCCCATTGCCAACATGGTGCCGGTGATCGCCGTTCCCAAGGGAAACCCGAAAGCCATCAGCGGTATTAACGACCTGATGCGTGACGGGCTGCGGGTGGCACTGGGCAATCCCGGTCAGGCTGCCATCGGCAAGCACACCCGCAAAGCCCTTCGCGACTCGGGTCAGTGGGACGCGCTTGAACGCCATGTGACAGAGTCGGGTGTCTTCAAGCCTACCGTTCCCGATGTTGCCAACTCCGTCAAGATCGGCAGTGTCGATGCCGGTATTGTCTGGGACGCAACGGTAGCTCAATACGACGAGCTGGATTCGATCCCTGCACCGGAGCTGAATGCCGGTGCCAGCCAGATTACAATCGGCATCACGACCTGGAGTGAGTCGGCAGCAGCGGCACTGAAGTTTGCGCGCTACCTCGCCGGCCGCAACCGCGGGTTAATCAGCTTCAAGGAGATGGGCTATGAACCTGTTGGCGGTGATCCCTGGACCATGCGGCCCAAGCTGACCTTCTTTGCCGGCTCGGTGAACCGTCGCGCTCTGGAACCGGCAATCAAGCGCTTCGAGGTACGCGAGGGTGTTCGTGTCAATACTGTCTATAATGGGTGCGGCATCCTGACGGCCCAGATGCGCGCTATCGGTGAGGGTGACGATCCCGGGTTTCCGGATGCCTACCTTGCCTGCGACGTTTATTATCTCGATACAGTTTCCGAGCTGTTCGGAGCCGGAACACGCATCTCCGAGACAGATATTGTGCTGGTGGTGGCCGAGGGGAACCCGAAGAAGATACGGGGCCTGGAAGACCTGACGCGCGAGGGTGTGCGAGTGGCGATCGGTCAGCCGGACCAGTGTGCCATCGGTGTTCTAAGCCGTCGCCTGCTTGAAGACGCCAACCTCTACCAGCGCGTGCGCAAGGGCAACGTTGTGACGGAGACGGCCAGTTCTGCCATGCTGGTGCCGGCTGTCACCACGGGATCGGCCGACGTGACGTTGGCTTATCGAACCGACACCCTTGCCGAAACTGCACGCACCGACATCCTGGACATCGACTCCAAACTGGCCAGGGCTATACAGCCTTTTGCGATTTCGCTCGGCACCGAACACAAGCAGTTGGCCAATCGGTTGTTCGCCACGATTCTGGCGGCCCGCTCTGATTTTGAAGCGGCCGGTTTTCGATGGCGGTTGAATCCTGATGGGGCAGACAATAAAAAAAGAGCTTATGGGTACCGGCGAGATGACTGAGCGGACGTGGCGGCCACCGGGAACGGGTTCTGACCGGGCTTTTGTCGTCGTTCTCAGTATTATTCTGGCCACCTACGCCTCGTTTATCCTGCTGCTCATAGTCGCTGATGTGGCCTATGCCAGCCGCGGCACGGGCGACGGTGCTGCATGGCCGTTTGCGGAGGCGTTTCTTTCTGCCTTCAGGTCCCCCGAGATCCGCAGCGCCATGATCCTGACGATGATCTCCTGCACCATCACGGCTATCCTCTCCGTGTTCGTCGCCGTGCCTGCCGGTTACCTGCTCGCGCGTTACCGTTTTCGGGGGGATCGTTTTGTTGACGCCCTGCTCGACATTCCGATTGTGCTCCCGCCGCTGGTCGTGGGATTGAGCCTCCTGATCCTGTTTCAATTCCTGCCGGCTCGCCTGCGCGAGGCCATTGTCTACGAACGTCCGGCCGTTGTGATTGCCCAGTTTGCAGTTGCCTGCGCGTTCGCGGTGCGCATTATGCGAGCAACTTTCGACCAGACCGACAGGCGCTGCGCAGATGTAGCCCGCACGCTGGGCTGTTCGCGGCGACAGGCGTTCATGCTGGTCGAACTGCCGGAAGCCTGGCCGGGGGTACTGACGGCCGTTACCATTGCCTGGGCACGTGCGCTGGGCGAGTTCGGGCCCCTGCTGATTTTTGCCGGTGCCACGCGCAACAAGACCGAGGTACTTTCCACGACCGTATTCCTCGAGCTCAGCATCGGTGACCTGTCCGCTGCGGTCACGGTATCGCTGATCATGGTCGCGGCTGCTGTGGCGGTTGTGATCACGGCGCGTACCTGGGGCTCACGCACGTTCAAGTTATGAGGAAATCATGATTGTTCTCGACCGTATTACGATAAGGCAGGGCGCGTTTCGGATGCAGGACATCTGCATGGAAGTGCCACGCGGCGAGTATGCGGTGCTAATGGGCACCACGGGATCGGGCAAGACCACGCTGCTGGAGGTGATTTGCGGTCTACGCCGTCCCGATAGCGGCCGCGTCATTCTTGACGGGCGCGATATGACTGAGGCCACACCAGCCGGGCGTGATGTGGGTTACGTGCCGCAGGACGGGGCGCTCTTCAAGACCATGACGGTCTTTGAGCAGATTGCATTTGCACTCGTTGTGCGGCGAGACGATCCGGCTGCCATTGAAGCCCGTGTGCTGGAGCTTGCGGAACTGCTTGGTATCGGGCACTTACTCGACCGGGCGCCGGCAGGGCTGAGTGGTGGTGAGCGTCAGCGGGTAGCGTTGGGGCGCGCATTGTCGTTCTGCCCAGGCATACTGCTGCTCGATGAGCCGCTCTCTGCCCTTGATGACGAGCCGCGCGCGCAGATTGTGGCACTCTTAAAGCAGGTCGGGGCTCGCACGGGTGTCACCACGCTGCACGTGACACACAGCAAGGCCGACGCCGAGCAGCTTGGAACCATGCGCCTGGGCATTGCGAAGGGCCGTGTACTTCCCAAAGAGACGTAAGGAGACATTTTTGAACATACACGTTGAGTACAGGTCGCAGTTGCGATTGTGTGTTGGTGCTTCAGAGGAGAGGGTTGCGCTGGATGCAGGCGCGGATGTCGGTGGATTGCTGCGCGCTTTTGCCGACGATAATCGTCCGTCGTATCCTCGTCTCTTCTCTATCAGACGTCCTCGATTGCGGCTACGATTCCCTCCTTTCCGGGAACTCGGCGTCCGCCGGAAGGGCCCACACGAACCCATTTCCGTTAGGTAATCGGGGGGTGCCCCCGTTAATGGTGTTGATCCGTTGATCCTTTTAAGGTGGTGGGCGATACAGGACTCGAACCTGTGACTTCTACCGTGTGAAGGTAGCGCTCTAGCCAACTGAGCTAATCGCCCTTCGACGCGGGGCATGCTGCCCTTGCTCAGGGCAGACCCGGAAAGAAAAGTGTGGGATGATGGCATAGCCCCCCTGCCCCGTCAATTCCACGCTCCTAAAATATGAACCCGGCACGCAGGCCGTAGATCTTCGTATTGTTCGCCGGCTCGAAATAGGTGATCTCACCGCTAAAGCTTTCCCCACCGTCAACGAAGGTCAGCAGGTCGGTGTCCGGGTCAGACTCATCCACGTCCCAGTATTCAAAGAAGGGTTCGATCACGATTCCGACCGGTCGCGTGCCACGGCCCTTGATGCTGCGCTCAAAATGCAACGACGCGCGGAAGCCTTCCCCGGAGTCCTGCTCCAGGTTCGCATCGATACCGCCCAAGTCGGACTCACTATTGTTCTCTCCACGAATGAACAGGTCGTACTCCGCCTGCAAGCCGACGGTCCACGGGCCGATCACAACCACGGTGACCTCAATCCCGATTGGCACATAAATGTATGATTGCTCACGGCGATAGCCGCTATCGCCGGGCAGATCGTCCACCAGAAGCCGGTAAGCGATTCCGGCGTACGGGAGCACGTCGCGGTTCGCCAGTCGACAGAGCCGCCCGCCGAGCGCGCGCAAATTCAAAATACTGTTGGGCGTATCGACCCGCGCCGGGACCTCCTCACCCGTGACCAGACTAACCACTGCACCGTCGTACTGAAGCTCGCCGTAAACAAAGGACCCCTCCATTCGCCATACCCAGGGCGCAGGTTCCTCAAGCGTCCAAGATCCCTGGGGGCCGATTAGCTCGCCCTTCTCCGACATGACCCCGCGTTCGACATACTTGAAATTCTGTAACTGCAGCCCAACCTCCCACGCGGAGCGGCCACCACCCCGACCCACTGGACCGGCATGGCGCAACGAATCCAACGCACCGCCGTGCAGCGAAGACCCGGCCAGCAATAACAGGGCCATCGTACGCCCCAGCCCACGATGCATTCCCATCAATCCCATACGACGCATATCTTGTTGCCTCCTTACCGAACACCTCTACTTTCGATCGTCACGACGATGCATCCGCTTCCCTTCGCATCGACATCCGGACCGCCAGTCTAGCAGATCGGTCCGCCGCCTCAAGAACCGCCCTCGCAGCGAAAAGAATTGCACGGGCCGAACGCACCTGTAATCTGCTCTGAGGTAAGGGAAACACCCATGAAAGAACTTGAAGAAGGCACGGCGCTCCAATTGGATTTCAGTAAACTCGCCAAGGCCGCGGCGGCCTGTCCGACCGTGATCCCCGTGGCCGTGCAGAATGTCGATACGCAGGAGATCATCCTGGTCGCTTACGTCAACGAAGCGGCCCTGCAGAAATCTATCGAAACGCAGTCAGCGGTCTTCTGGAGCACGTCGCGCAATGAATTGTGGGAGAAGGGGAAATCATCCGGCGAAACATTCGAACTGGTCGACATTCTCACAAATTGTGAGCAGAATTCGATCGTCTACAAGGTCCGTCCGCGACGCGGCGGCATCTGCCATACCAAGAATCGAGATGGTGAGCCGCGTAATTGTTATTACCGGCGCCTCGATACCGAGTCGATGGAACTCCGGAACCTGGATCCGTAGTTCGGACGGAAGAACGCCAGGCCCTTATTGATCGGACGGCATAGGGAGCCGGTCACATCATGAAACTGCGCTGCCCCTATTGCAAAGAAACCTTCACGCCACAGGCGAGCAACACCTGTCCGGCCTGCGGGAAAATGATGCGGGTACCGACATCGCTCAAACCCAGGTCGCAAATTCGCAAGCATACTTCCACGCCCTCCGGCGGACGGTCAACGGCGCAGGATCAACGAGCGCCCACTATGGATCTCTATACGATGCGGGCGCCTGTCGCGATCTTGACCATCCTGCTGGTCATGGCCTCGCTCGGGGCGCTCCTCTCGCGCACGTCTCGGCCGCGGTTACCGACCGATACAGGCGGCCGCATCAGGCGTGCGCAGGCAGAGGTCAACGTCCTTCGAATCGCGCTGCAACACTTTCATCGTGACTGTAATACCTACCCTCTTACCAGAGATGGACTGATGAGCCTGGTGAAAGACGAGGGATACTGGGGCTGGGAGGGACCCTATGTGACGCTGATACGGCCCGACCCCTGGAGTCAGCGCTATGCCTACGCGTACACCAACGGCGTCGTGTACGTTTACTCATCAGGGCCGGACGCGCGACCGGGAACAGCGGATGACATCCTGCCTGGCGAGGAGCCCGCCCCGGATCCCACGAAAGATCCAACAAACCAGCTCGACGAGGCCGCTGCAGGGATCCCGTCGGTCACAGATCCGTCCGGCCGGGACGCGCCGGCGACGCCCGCACCAATCGCCTCCTCTCCACATTAGGCTCGAAACTTTCCTGAATAGGTCTGTTCGCGTACGAATTAACTTTCACAGAACCTTTACAACTTATGGAGCAAGAATCGCGGCAAGCCCGCATTATACTCCTTGTTAGAAATTGAGAACGTTGTATTCAGAAATACTAGGAGTGTCGACCATGAGAAGAAACAGGAACGAAGAATGGAATCAGTGGGTTACCCGCATAGCGCTGACCCTGATCCTCGGCACCATTGTCACCCTTCCGGCCTGTTTCGGCGGCGGTGGAAACTCCTTCGCCGGCGCAGCGACGATCAGGGGCACGGTAATCGAATTCGATCCACAGGCCACCAACGACACCGCATCGCTCACGATCGAAGGGGTGCTTGTCGAGATTGCCGGTACCGATCTCGCGGCGACGACCGACGAGAACGGGTTCTTCATCATCTCCGGCGTACCCCCGGGCGACCACGAAGTAATTTTTACGTTTAACGGTGAGTCCGCCATTTGGCCGCAGTCCGTACCCGCCAACGCCACCGTCGAGATGCAAAATATTCAAATCGATCGCGAGGAGATCATCGTTGAAGAGGTCATCATCGACGTCCCGAGCGATACGGACGAAACAAACCCGGAGGGGTCGAAGCCCGAAAAACGTCCGGTCGACATCGTGGACAGTGTAAGCGACGACGGCAGCGTGGGCGGCAGCATGGGCGGCAGCGTAGGCAGCAGCGTGGGCGGCATGAGCACAGTAGCGAAACCGTAAGGTCGCATGGCCGCCGAGCACAAGGCGGCAGCTACGCGGACGTACGCTCCAACGGGACCCTGATCCGCACCTGCACACCGTCGTCGTGACCGGGCCAGGGTGACTCCAATTCAATCGTGCCGCCGTGCGCCTCGATGGCCAACTTCGAGAAAGCCAACCCCAACCCCGTGCTGACCCTGCCTACCTGCTTTAAATCAGCACGGCCCGTCACGAATGGCGTAAAAAGCCGTGCCTGCAATTCGGGCGGAATGACCCGCCCGTGATTCGACACGTATAAGCGGACCTCGCTGTCATCGGTCTGCCAGCCCAGTTCGATGCGCGACTTTTTCTCCGCGTGCTGAACCGCGTTCCAGACAAGATTACCAAGCACGCGCGCCATGATCTCGGGATCGGCCTGGAAGGCGCCCGCAGATTCGGGGGCCGAGGCGATTTCCAACTCGATATTCGCCAGCTCGGCTGCGGACCCGTACTGCTGGACGATTGCAGCATAAAGATCATCGCAGCGTACCCAACTCGGATCGAGCTGCATGCGCCCCTCTTGCATCTTGCGAATGTCGAGCAAGGCATTGATCTGCGACAGAAGCCGCGTCGCTCCCATTCGCGCACCCTCAGTAATGCGATCCATGTCCAGGCTGCTATCCATGCCGTAGTTCTCGATCAACTCGAGGGACAGCAAAATCGGCTGCACGTCGTTGCGCAGGTCGTGCACCAGCATATCCGTGAACCCTTGCTTGGCGGCTTCGAGCTTTTCGAGTTCTTCGCGACGACAGCGCTCCTGGCGCCAGTTACTACCCGCAACCGCGATGCAGGATGCAATCATCCCCATGAGCGGCAGTGTTGCCGGAATCATGACTTGCCAATGGTGCATCATCAGCGAACTCACAGAGCCATAGACCAGCAACCCCAGAACGCTGAGCAGGAAGACCGCTCCCGGACTCCTGAATCTCACAACGACCGGCACGACGCAGAGCAGCAGGAGAAGGGCGTAACGCCAAAATGACGGCGGCCGCCGGATGATCCGGCCCGTGAGAAGATTCTCGACCGCAACGGCGTTGTTCAACACCCCAGGCACATAGGGCCCCAACGGCGTGACCTGACGGTCAGCCGGCAAACCTGTCGCCATCGACCCGACGAGAACAACCTTCTCCTTAAACATCGACGGCGGAACGATCGGGTCGGCCCCTGACTGTGATAGAACGTCCTCGATACTGTACACACGCGGGGGACGGATCGTAGGGAAGAACTGGAAATGACCCCGATCGTCAAGATCAACGCTTTCATCACCCCAGTGCAGCCTACCCCCTTCGAGAACGGCATCGTTCACGCCGCGCGCCAGCATCGCGGCGGCGAGCGACAACGACGGGTACATGCGGTCCTCGGCTTGCATCAGTAGCGCGTGAGTCCTGAGTACACCATCACTGTCGGTGACATAGTTGACGTGGCCAATCTTCGCACTTGCCACCAATAGATCCGGAATCGGGCTCAGCACCGAAAGCGCGGTCACAAGCCGCATCGATGGCGGCGGTGATCCCGAAAGCGCAAACTCCTCAAATCCCGCCGGAATCATCGGACGACGCGGTTGATTATCAAAATGCACGGACGAGACGACGCCCCCATGTTCGGCCACCGCCCGCACAAAGCGTTCGTCGCTCGACAGGTCGCTACGATCAGCCTCCGGAAAAATGATGTCCATCGCAATCACGCGCGCCTGAAAACACTGGCGAATGAGGTCCGCGTAAACGTGCCGTGGCCATGGCCAGCGACCAAGCGTCGATTCGAACGTGTCCAGACTGCGGTCATCGATACCGATGATGACCACCTCGTCGGACGGCGCGGCCCACATCGCTGCCTGGCGAACGCGCAAGTCGTACAGCCGTTGTTCAAACGCGCGCAACAGGTCGCTCAAGCCCGGCAGCAGGTCGACCACCAGGCACAGGGCCAATGCCATGGCAAGAATACGAAGTCGCGGACCCGTTACGGATTTCACGACGTGGGCTCCCTGAGCAGAATACCACGGCCGCGCACCGTATGAATTAACGTCTCGTCAGAACCTTTGTCGATCTTCTCGCGAAGGCGCGACACATAAACCGAAACGAGGTTATCAATCGCCAGGCTGTGTGCCCGCTTTTGCCAGGCGTACTCCGCCAACGTCTCTCGCGCAACGATCTGCCCCGGATGAGATGCGAGGTAAACAAGCAGATCGAATTCACGTTCCGTCAGCGTGATCTCGCGACCGCCCCGATAAACGCGCCGTTCACGGCGGTCGATCTGCAGATCCGCGACGCAGAGGCTCGACGTATTGCCGTCCCGCGCACGGCGCGTGACGGCACGTATGCGCGCCAATAACTCGTGCAGTCGAATCGGCTTCACGATATAATCATCCGCACCGGCGTCAAGCCCCTCGATGCGTTTGCCCACTTCTGCAAGCGCGGTGGTAATGATCACCGGCGTGGGCTCCCCCTCCGCACGCAACGCTTTGAGCAGGTCGATTCCGCCCTGCCCCGGCAACTCGAGGTCTAGCAACACGACGTCGTACCGAGACCCGTCCAGCGCATCACGACCGTCTTCCGCTGACACCGCGATCGTGACCGTGTACTTCTCCGCCTCCAGGCCGATCTGCAACAGATCCGCCGTCTGGACGTCATCTTCGACGACAAGAATGTTCATTGTGTGCCATCTCTTTCCGCTCGCCCCGCACCCTAGCTCGCCCTATATTACGCGTATTTCGCGCTCTTCGCACACACCGAAAATGTCGACGGACAACCTTCCTCAATCCCGGCGCGCGTATATACTAATCGTCGCGTTGATCGTCTGCGTCTACGCCCCCTCTGTCCTGTACGAGTTTGTCGAGTTCGATGACGTCTCGCTTGTACGTCATCAATTGCCATTTCTGACGAATCTCGCCAATATTCCGAACGCCTTCATTGAAGATGTCTTTCGGTCCAGCTCGGATTCCTACTATCGGCCGATGCTCACACTGAGCCTGATGGCCGACGCACAAATTGCCGGCCCGCGGCCCGCCTGGTATCACCTCAGCAACGTGGTGCTGCATGCCGGTGCCGCATGTCTTGTCTTACTGCTACTGGTCAGGCTCGAGGTCCCGCGCTCCGCCGCGGTCGTTGGCACGGCCTTTTTTGCCGTGCATCCCGTACTGACCATGGCCGTCGCCTGGATTCCGGGCCGTAACGACTCGCTGCTGACCATCTTCATCGTGGCGTCGATCCTGTTTCTGATTCGTTACATACGCGGCGGCACGCGAACGGATCTCATCCTGCACGGTGTCTTCTGGACCGGGGCGCTCCTGACCAAGGAAGTCGCCGTAGCTGCCCTCGCGATTTACACACTACTGGCATGGCCACACCGCAAACGATGCTGGCCGTTGGCCGGCACCTGGGCGATCGGCGCCACCCTCTGGCTCACGCTACGCGCGATCGCCTTTAAGAACCCCATCACCTTGACGGCTGCCGAGTTCGGTGCGGATGCCCGCATGGCGATGGCATCCGCGTTGCAACTGATGGGCAAGAGCCTCGTCCCGCTACGCCTGTCCGTCCTGCCGGACCCGCGCGATGCGGCCTGGGTGCCGGCCCTGCTCACGATCGCGATCGTAACCGTTCTGCTGATCAGTGCGCGACGACCGAACTGGTCGCGCATACGGCTCGGCCTCATCTGGTACGTCGCGTTTCTCGTGCCCAGCTTTCTCTCGCTCCTGATTCGCACGCGCGAAAACGTCCCGTTCGTGCTCGAACACCGTCTATATCTGCCGCTTGTAGGATTGGTTTTGGTACTGGCCGAAACGCCCCTTTTTAACCGCGAGCGCCGCTCGACCGAAACGAGTCGGCTTCTGAACGCGACACCGTGGGTGCTGATCGGCCTGCTTGCCGTCCAGACCTTCTGTTACGCGCGCACGTTTCGAGACGCCGACCGTTTTTGGGAAAGCGCCATGCGTTCCTCGCCCCGTCACCCACTGGCACACCTCAACACCGGCTACCTGCATTTCGAGGCCGGGCGCACCGCCGCCGCGGAACGATCGTACCGCACGGCGCTTGCGTTGAACCCCGAACAACTCCTGGTCAACAACAACCTCGGCGTGCTTTATCTGCGCGACGAGTCGTTCGTCCCCGCGGCCGAACATTTTCTACGCGAGATTGAACTTAATCCCACATTCCCGGAACCCTACTTCAGCCTCGGCAACATCAACTATCGCGCGGGGAACGAGGCGGAGGCGATTCGCCTCTGGGAACGCACGCTGACGTTGCAGGATCGGCATCGCGGGGCCCTGCACAATCTCGCACAAGTCTACCACCGGCGGGGCACGCAGGCGCGACAGAAGCAATACGTCGATCGCATGCGGAAGCACGGATATCGCATTCCGGAGAACCTGAAGCGTTCGAATAGGCGATGAGTCGCGAAAGCCGCCGGGACAGTCCGTTCGTCCTTACTTCCACTCTGCGGCCGCGGGAAACCTTTCGCACAGCCGTCGATTCTTTTGATATGTTTCGCGCCCTCAATTGAATAACTTCCGAGGGGACCCCGACATGGCTTCAAAAATCTATAAGACAACCGCGGCACCGCTCCTGCTGGCGGCACTCGTCATCACCGCAACCCCGGCTCGATCGCAGCAAGCGAAATTTGAGACGATCATGGGACAGCCGTCCTGGAAACTTCTCTCCTCATCCGTGAAAGCGTACGTAACCGAAACCGGTGGGCATTTGGGACCGGTGATCTTTGACTGGCGCGGACGCAAGCTATCCCCGTACCAGGTCGCGCCGTGAGCCGAAGAAGACATCGCCGAGAATACACCGTCGATAATCAAGGTGCTGCGTGGTGATTTCTTCTGCATGCCATTCGGGGAGAACAGGCGTCCGTACAACGGTGAGCAACATCCGATGCACGGCGAAACGGCGAACAGCACGTGGAACTATGTAGACCTGCTCAAAGAAGGCCCCAACATCACCCTTCACCTGCGCATGCGGTTCCCCGCGGTTTCGACCGCGTAAAGTCCATCGAACCCGGTGACAAGCGCTCGACGGTTGTGGTCACCGCGCGCAGCGGAAAATCTTTCACGATGAAACTCGACCACCGGTTCCTGACTCGCGAGTAACCAGGCGCCGGTACATCGTCATTTCCACGACGACCAGCAGTGCGACTACGACCGCCGCCAGCAGGTAAGGCGCACGCGGGTGGAAGCAGCCGGCCAGGCCGCCGCCGAAGGTGCCCATCGCCATGCCAAGTGCAATGCTACCTTCCAGCATCCCCGACGCCCGGCCGCGTCGACCCTCGCGGCTGCCCGCCGTGCTGTAATAGAGCGTCGCAAAGTAGTTGAACCCCATCATCACGCCGACCGCGCACATCCCGGCGAACAGAACTCCCCGCGTCGAAGCCGCGCCGATGACCAGCATGCCGACCACGCCAAGCGCACGCATGACCAGCAGAACTCCGATGCGATGGTGCCAGAACGACGATACGTGCATCAGCATGTATGCCGCCAGCATCAACACGCGCATCAACGCCAGCAACAGGCCGTGCTCCTCCGCCGGTACGCCCATGAACACCATGAGATCCGGCAGCAAGTAGAACAGGATGCCGACGCAGAATGGCGCGCCCAGGTTCCCGACCCATGAAATCCGGGCGAAGTGCGCCGACAAGCGCCGCTCCGCGTCGTCTGTCCATTCGCAACCCCCTGTCGATCCGGCAACCACGGGCCGGCCATCCATACGCCAGATCAGAACCAGGTTCGCAAGGGGAAGCGCCATCGCCAGGTACAGCGGCAGGCGAGGATCGATCTGGAATGTGTAGCCACCAAAAATCTGACCCGTGATGATCCCAAGATTCCACGCGAAACAGAAAAACATCAGGGTCCGGGTCGCTCGCCGCCGGCCGGCCGCAATGCCGCTTTCGCCCTCGCCCAACCATGCAATTAACGGCGCGTAGTACATCGCGCCGGCGACGCCGCTCAAGGCGTAAGCAGCCAGCAGGGCCGCGCGATTCTCCAACCACACTGCGCAACCCACCGCGCTCGCCATCGACAGGAACACGGCGACCATGAGCAGGCATTTACGCCCGATTCGATCCGACAGCGCGCCCGTGATGACCGCCGTGACGGCCCATGCCGCCGCCGCACTGCCACCAAAAATGCCCATGTTCAACAATCCGGCGGACGTCTCCGCCAGGTAACGACTCAAGACGAACATCAGCAGGATCAAGGCCGTATCGTTCAGCCAGGTCGAGACATAGAGTGCGCGGCGGGTAGCTTGCATGTGTGTCCAAAACCCCGAGCTTATGTGTCCCCGCCACCCATGTCCAACCCGGGCGCTCGGCCCGCGACAACGATCACGAAAACCCTTGTCTAAATCAGTTGACTCAGCGGCGGCACAGGGCAACTATTCCCCCCAGACAATTCAATACGGATCGGCGAGCGGGAAGTTCGTGAAAATCGAACACGGTCGCGCCACGGTAACCGGGTCACTCCGGAAGTCCGAGCACCTCGTCGATCCAGCTCACCAACTCACTCTTTCGCGAAAAAAGGAGGATGAGGTTCTGAAGAAACCTTCACTTTCCACCGCGCGGAGATCGAAGGTCTTTTTTGTAGACGGCGGTCTACAACGGGGGTCTTCGCCTCACGCGACGCTGTGCCGATTCGCGGCGATCATAGGGATCGCCACGTTGGTGCCTGCCACGTCCACGGGCGTCACGCTTTCCGTCAGTAACGCGTACGGAACCGCCGTACCCGCACCGGGCGATCACGCATTCACAAGCGGAACGCCGATCGTCTGTCGCGTCACGGACTCGCCCACCTCGCTGGGAAGCGGCACGCAACGGGTCTGTACCGGCTGGTCCGGCACCGGGTCCGTTCCGGCAGACGGCACCGCTACGAACGCCAGCGTAACGGTCACGAACGATTCATCGATAACATGGCACTGGTCGCTGCAATACCCGGTCGACATCACGCGCATGGGCAACGGACGCGTCGTGCCCGATATTGCCTGGTATGAATCGGGAGGCAGCACGACCCTGGTCGCCGTTGCCGACGAACACTGCACCTTCCTCGGCTGGCCCGGCGATACCAGCGGGTCCACAAGCAGCGGGAGTCAACTTACGTTGCCGATCGACCGCACGCGAATGATCACGTCACATTTTACGGTATGTAATTGATAACCGAACGGACCAGAGGACTAGAGTATGAGGATTATA
Organism: uncultured Verrucomicrobiota bacterium; assembly: GCA_913047795.1. Lineage (GTDB taxonomy): Bacteria > Verrucomicrobiota > Kiritimatiellia > CAJWTS01 > CAJWTS01 > CAJWTS01. Next base: position 37,261 of record CAJWTS010000014.1, read on the forward strand.
TGTAAAGCAGCCCTTCTGGGGTTGTTTTTGTCTTTCCCGGTAAAGGCAGAATTAGTGGAGTTCTTCAGAGAGTGCTTCTCAGTCACCCCAACGAACCTGTGGGGTTATGATGGACACAGTCCCGATCTGCTCTCATGGGATCCATCCAACAGCAACATCAAGGTAGAGTGGGATGCGTCGAAGAGCATAAACACCTTCTCCGATCCAATGGAGATAACGGCCTCCAGCTACACAGCTCCTCTTGGAAGAGAGATGTCCGACTACAACACCTTTCGGGTGCGTGTAACCTTGACGATAGACTCCAATTCAGTTCCCAACACCACGGAGTTCTATCAACTGGCTAGTTTCGGACTCTACAATCTATCCGAGACCGGACCTGACAGAACGCTAGCTGACAACTTCTCAGGTAACAGCAACCTGGTGAAGGATGCGAGTGACTTCGTGGAGTTCAGCTATTTCATCAACAATGCGTCTTTTGGCTTCAATCCTAACATCTCGGCAACCATTGGCGCCCATATTGAGGGACTGAACTTTGATTATACAACCGGCAGCAGCTTCTCCGATCCTGACTTCTACCATGACACTGACATGGGAGCCGGGAACTACTTGCCAACGGGTATCCCACTCTATCTTGAGCTTATTTATCACGGAAACACTCCGGACACCCGCGGACGAAGAGCACTCTGTTCTGTCTACACAAACGCATCCAGAACCGAACTCTTACTGGTCAATGGAGTTGAGATGTACTATTGGACTCAACCCTTGGCCAATGAGAAGCACTTCACCGTGACTGAGATAGGCTTCTGGAACTGGCCAGCAGCTAACTTTGGCGGAGCTAATGGACAGGGATCTGGAACCTGGGATGATGTGATAGTAGAACTTAAGCCCCCTGGACCTATCTCAGATATCCAATTCACAGAAGAACATATCACGCTTGATTTCAAAGTGGCCAACTTGGCCGAAACCCTGGTTTCTTGGAGTTCTAACCTGGTAGACTGGGTCCCTCTGCTGACAACGACAACGAACGCTGGTGCCGGCGTGACGACAGTTCCACGTGACGTTAAGATCTCACGAACCAATTCTGCTCTTCCTGGTGATCGGTGCTTTTTCAATGTGGGTTATTGATGCAAAGGAGAGCCTTCACTCTCATTGAGCTTCTGGTGACCGTCACAATCATTACCATCCTCGCCTCGGTAACCTTCACGGCCTATCAGTCTGCTCTTGTTGCAGCCAAGAGAGTCGCCTGTATCAACAACATCCGCCAGCTGAACATGTGCTTCCTTCAGTACATGGAGGACAATGACGGTCAGTTCTTTGACTACCATCAGAATGTGGATGGAGGCCATCTCTGGTACTGGGGTATGGAAACAAACGGAGGGACCGAGGGATCAAGGCCTTTGGACAAGTCCAAGGCTGCGTTAGAACCCTACTTTGATCACTTTGGTGGCATTGAGATCTGTCCTGCGTTTGATTATAACGCCCCCTACGTGAAGAGGAAGTTTGACAAACCCAGTTATGGATATGGAATCAATGTCAACATGCTTAAAGGAGCTGGACCCATATCACAGTCATGGTACTCAATAGATAATCATGGAGCAACCATCACCTGGGCAGACTGTGCTCAGATCAATGTCTGGCAACCACCTGCTACCGCCTCCAATCCAATGTTAGAAGAATGGTATTATCTAAACACCTACGCTCCTCCTAAGTATCACTTCCGCCATGGTGGCCTTTGCAATGTGGCCTTTGCTGATGGGAGTGCCAGATCTATGAAGCCTTTCCTTCTCTTGACAGCCTTAGATGGCTATTCTGGCTACCTTGAGCCCCAGGGCGAGGACTATTATCTTCGTCTTGTGAAATAGTCTTCCTCTGGCGGCCACGCCGAATCCCTCCGCGCACGCTACACCGACACCTACGACTTCGACGAAGGCAACATCGCCAAGCGTACGGGGTTTCTCTCCAACGACAACAGCATGTACGACCTGGAGTAGCGGCGGGCGCTACTTGCCTTTCCGGAGGCGAAGATGCTCGCGATGCACCTTCAGGTCCTCAAGCGCCTCGGCCGCGTCACAGGGCGGATCGATTTCACCCCGGATCGCGCTGCAGAAATTGATCGCCTGCTGGCGCATGGCATGCACCCAGGGCAACTGCGGCACGATCGACTGCGGCACGGCGCCGTCGCCCGGATCGCGGTACAACTCGACGCGGCCGGGACGGTTGTGCGCAAGCGGTGCGGGCAGGTCCAGCTTGATCCAACCCTTGTTAAAACAAACCATCGCGGACTCTTGCCAGTCAATACTGGTCCCGTATGTTCCCATCTCGATGATACCTGATACGCCCGTTTCAGTCTCGGCCACGAGCAAAACACCAGAAGGATCTGCATACGCGACGCGATAACTCTCCCCCAGCAGGTAACGCAAGAGATTGACCTGGTGAACGTAAAAATTCACGGCGTTGACGTACATGCCCACGCCCGCATCATCCAGATCAGACGCCGGCGGATCGGCCTCCATTGGCGGAATCTTCTCGTCGGTTGAAATCATCTCGCGAAAGCCGCTTGCAACCCAATCCCCGGGGGGCATCGTGATGCGAACGTACTTCATGTTTCCGAGTTCGCCGGTTTCCTTCAACCGACGAATCTCTTCCACGGCATACATCACGGCGGGGTCGCTGCGCTTGTGATAGCCAACCATATGCCAGCCGCCGCCGGAGGCCAGAGCCGCGAGCAGTTGTTCGCCGACTTCGATCGAAGCCGCGAGCGGCTTCTCTGTGAAGATCGGGATGCCAGATTCATAGAGGGGCGCTATGATCTGGCCGTGATGCGTGAACGGCTGCGAGGCGACGATGCCGTCCAGCGATTCGGCGGCAAGCATCTCCGCGGCGGACGCGTACGTCTTTTCAATTCCGTAGCGTGTGGCCACGAGTTCTCGCAACTGCGGACGCAATTCCGCAATAGCGACCACTTCGCACGCATCGATGGTGGCATAATTCCGAAGATGGGCGCATTGACCCATCGAACCGACTCCTGCAAATCCAATACGAACACGGTCTGACATGCTTGACTCCACTTGAGGTTAACAATGCGCGGACTCTGGCCGCCGGCGGCCGCGAAGTCAAATAAAAGCGAGCTCTTGATCGTCGATTTTTCAGGCAGATGTCCCGCCTTGGTACTTGGCAAACACGGGTCCCGCACTAGAGTGCTCCGATGCGCCTGTTTGGATACTACCGTTTCACGTGGCTGCGGCAGTCACTGGGAACAATCACGCTGAGCGGCTGCCTCGCGATGGTCTACGTGGGCTGCGTCAAGTCTCCGGTCTTCATTGAATTCATGCGCGAAATGGGGGCTAACGAGTTTCACTTCGGCCTGATCGGCGGCATTCCCCTGATCATGTTCTTCATGCAATTCCCCGCCGCGTTGCTCAATAACCGAATCAGGTTGCGACGCAATCTCTTCATCGTTTTCGTGATCAGTGGCCGCCTGATGTACATCGTGGTCGCGTTCCTTCCGCTTCTCGTGCGCAGCGTTCCGCTCGAACAGCTGGTGCCGATCCAAATCGTCCTGCTGGGCCTCAGCGCCGGACTCACGCAGATCGGAGCGCCGCTTTGGTTTGCGTGGATGGCCGATATCGTGCCACGGCGCATTCTCAATCGCTATTGGAGCACACGCCAGGTCGCCATGTACGTCACCTGGGCCGCCTGCTTCATCTCGGTGGCGACGTTTGCAGCCTTGTCAGGGCTGCAGATGCGTCTTGCGTTCCCCATTCTAGCCGCGATCGGCGTGACCGCCGGCGTGATCGACACACTCCTGTTCTTAAGCGTACCGGAACCGCCCAACACGATTGTGCGCGACATGCGTGTCATCGACCTGTTCCTCGAACCCTGGCGTCATGCCGAATACCGGACGTTCGGGATCTACTCCGCCAGCCGCTGGGCCTGCATCATGTTCTGCGCTTCGTTCTTCCAACTTTTTGCACTACAGCAGCTGCGCATGACCGTCTTCCAGACGACACTGATGTGGTGCCTGATGGGACTCGGCGTCGCGCTGTCATCGAAGGCCTGGGGACGCATTGTCGATCGGCACGGTTATCGTCCGGCCATCGTCTGCTGCATGGCGTTCAAGCCGCTCTTTCTCGTTGTATGGATCATCGTCACGCCCGAAACCGCGCCATTTATCCTGCCCGCCTTGCTACTGATAGACTCAACGATCAATGCCGGCATCCTCATTTCAGAGAATGGTTTTATGTTCAAGATTGCGCCGCAGCGAAATCGGTCAATGTTTATCGCATCGATCGCCGGGGTCGCCGGCCTTGCGGGTGGAATCGGAACGATCGCAGGCGGCAAAATCCTTCATATACTTTCGGACGTCCCGCTTGTTGCGCTGGGTCGCTCATGGAACCACTTCCAGGTGCTCTTCGCCATCGGCGTGCTCTTACGCTTGATCCCGTTCGTGCTCGCCCTTCGAATTCACGAGACCAAAAGCACGGGTGCGCTGCAACTACTATACGAGATTCACGGAACGGGAGCTGTGCAATTTCTGCGCTATCCCCTCGGCCTATACCGTCGTGTGCGCACACGCAACAACGGCGATAACCCCTCGCCCGATGATACCTGAGCTTTGGTGTTTTACGTCATAGCCAGTCGGCGTAAACTGCACCCATGACCAATCTGGAGATGCTCGAGGGAATCGACGCCGATCTGCTGCAGACGTACGACACCCGCGTGCCACGCTATACATCCTACCCTACCGCCCCGCAATGGGACGCGGCTTTCACCGAGTCCGACTACCGCGATCACCTCGGCGCACTCCCCCCGAACAGCCGCCTTTCCCTTTACGTGCACCTGCCCTTCTGCCTCGAACGATGCACGTTCTGCGGATGCAACGTGGTGATTTCGAAGCGACGTTCCATTTCCGACGACTACCTCGACTCCATTGAACAGGAGGCTGACCTCCTGCGCGCGGCGATCCCCGCCGGGGTCGAGATCGCGCAACTCCACTGGGGCGGCGGCACGCCGAATTATCTTCCGCCGAATGAAATGCGTCGCCTGCACGCCGTCATCACCGATCGCTTCCCGATCGCGGAGCACGCCGAAATCGCACTTGAACTGGATCCGCGTCACCTGACCGACGCACAAATCGCAACCCTGGCCGAACTCGGATTCAATCGCGCATCGCTCGGTGTACAGGACACCTCCGAACGTGTGCAGCAAGCGGTCAATCGCATCCAGCCAAGTGAATGCGTGCAACGATCAATCGACGGGCTGCGCGCCGCGGGCTTCAACGGAATCAACGTGGACCTGATCTATGGACTGCCGCATCAGACGCTTGAGTCGTGGGGCCGCACGCTCGACGAGATGGTGGACTTCAAACCGGACCGTGTCGCAATGTATGGCTTTGCCTTTCTACCCGAAAAGTTGCGTCAGCAGGTGAAACTCGACTCCGATACGCTCCCCGACACCCGCGCGCGCTTCGAACTCTTCCTGGCGGGCCTGCGCTGGTTCACTGAACATGGATACAGCCATATCGGCATGGACCATTTTGCAACCCCCACGGACGAATTGTCCACGGCCCTGCGCGAACACAGCCTGCGCCGCAATTTCATGGGCTACACCACCCTCGCCGGGACGGAAGGGGTCTGCCTCGGCACCTCCGCTATCGCGCAACTCAGTCGCTGCTTCGCGCAGAGTGACAAGCATCTCGCGAGCTACCGGCGCAGCGTCGCCGCCGGACGCCTTCCGATCGATCGTGGCATGACACTCAGCCGGGACGACGAGATCCGGTCCGCTGTCATTCACGAACTGATGTGCTTCAGTGCCCTCGATACCTCACGTATCGAGGCGCGATTCGACGGCCTGGATTTCACCGCGTACTTCGCGGACGAATGCGCACAACTCAAGCCGCTCGAACGGGACGGCCTGCTGCATCACGACGGCCCCGTGATACGCACCAGCAAACTGGGCCAGATTCTCCTGCGCAATATCGCCTCCGTCTTCGACGCCTATCTCGGCAAGAAATCCCCCGGCGGAGCGTCGACCGTCTACTCGCGGACCGTGTGAGGCGTACGGTGCCGGACACCCTCATCATCGGTGGTGGCATCTCCGGCCTGAGTTGCGCCATGACACTGCATGCAGCCGGCGCCGATATGCTCGTGCTTGAAGCCGCGGAGGAACCGGGCGGCAAGATCAGAACGGAAACACATGATGGCTTCCGCCTCGAATGTGGGCCCAACACCGTCCAGGATGATGTCCCGGAGACACATGATCTAGTCGCCGCCGCAGGCCTGACTGACGAGTGGATAGCGTCCCGCCCCGAGAATCATGATCGTTTCATCTGGAAAAACGGGCGACGCCATCGATTGCCCTCGCCCCCGTTCTCGATTCTTAAGGCGCTGACAACTCCCATGATGTCGCCGTTGGGCAAGTTGCGATTCGCATGCGAGCCCTTTGTTGCGCGCGGTGACAACAGTGCCGAATCCCTGCGATCCTTCGGCGATCGACGTCTTGGACCCGACGCCACGCGGTCACTACTTGAACCCTTTGCCAGCGGCATACACGGCGCGGACCCCGATCGACTGGAAATCGAGAGTGCGTTCCCGAAGCTGGCCGAGGCCGAGCGACGATTTGGCAACCTGCTGCCCGGGATGTTCAAACTTGCCCGTGAACGACGTGGCGGTGGGCCGCGACGTTCGCCGCTGATGCGATCATTCGCCGACGGACTGCAGACCCTGCCGGCGACGATCGCCGCGTGCCTCGCCGGGGAGTACCGGGGCGGCTGCCGCGTGCAGTCCGTCGCGCGCGACGGCGAGTCATTCGTCGTGCACTACACCGGTCCGCAAGGCAATGTTGAAACGAGCTGTCGCAACCTTGTATTGGCGACACCACCGCGCATTGCCGGTGACCTGCTCATGGTCCTTGATGACGCCGCCGACCTCGCCGGTGAACTACGGGCAATCGCCAGTACCGACGTTGTGGTGGTGCATGTCGGCGCGGCTGAAAAGGATCTGACGGCGCCGCTGGACGGCTTTGGCCATCTCGCCGTTCGCGATCACGGCGTCCGCACCCTCGGTACGATCTACGCCTCGTCGCTCTACCCAGGCCGGTGCTGCAGTCCCGGCCAGGTGCTGCTGACCAGTTTCACCGGTGGCGCGCTTGATCCGGCCGTGATCGACATGGACGACGACGCCATTCTACAGTTTGTGCTCGCCGATCTTAGCCGCACGGTTGGCTTTCGTGGGGAACCGGTCATGACCCGCATCAACCGCTGGCCGGAAGCCTTTCCGCAGTATCACATCGGCCACGCCGCACGCCAACGGCGCATCACCGAAAACCTTGTTGGCATTCCCGGCCTGCATATCATCGGAAACTATCTCAACGGCGTATCGATCAACGACTGCATTCGCAGCGGAATGGCCGTCGGGCGCCGACTCATATCTGAAGCATAAATTTCTCGCGCCGATCCAGTGCCGGCGCTGATTAAGGAAGCGCGCGAGTTCCTCCGCGAGGACAGACCGTCCCTGCATCATCCATTTCCGGGCCGTGAGGGTTTCGTCGAATCCCATCCGGAAATCCGCGATCCGCGATCCGCGACGATGGGCGAGTCGACGTATCGCGTCACGAGTGGGTCATGCCCCTGGCCGAGCCAAAATTCGTCGAGACGCGCTATATTTTGATGTCGCTCTCGCGCACCTCGCGCTATGTTCGGCAGACGGACGACGGTCCGCTATGGACTTCGAACGAAGGGAACCACTATGAAGCAGATTCTTGTACGGATGGTTATTGCAATGCTGGCTATGCAGGCGCGAGCTGCCATCCACACCGAAAAGATCACCTACAAAGAAGGCGATGTGGAATTGCACGGTTATCTCGCCTACGATAAAGCCGTCAGCGCGAAGCGACCCGCCGTACTCGTGGTCCACGAATGGTGGGGACTCAATGATCACGCGCGCAGCAAGGCCGAAGCGCTTGCAAAGGCAGGTTACGTTGCGCTCGCACTGGACATGTACGGCGAAGGGAAAACGACGGAACACCCGGAGAAAGCCGGCGAGTGGGCCGGGTACATACGCAACAACATGGACGTCGGGAGACAGCGTTTTAACGCGGGCCTGGACAAATTGCGCAAGCATCCGTTGACCCTGACCGATCAGGTTGCTGCGATCGGCTATTGCTTCGGCGGCACCATGGTGCTGGCGATGGCACAAAGCGGCGCCGCGCTGAAAGGTGTCGTTAGTTTCCACGGCGGCTTACCAACGGGTCCGGTCGAAGAGGGTGCCGTCAAGGCACGCGTACTCGTCTGCAACGGGGCCGCGGATAGTATGGTCCCGGCCGAGGACATCGCGCAGTTCCAGAAGAACATGACCGATGCCGGGGCCGATTGGCAGTTCATCAACTACGGCGGTGCGAAGCATAGTTTCACGAATCCCAACGCCGATAAACGTGGCATTCCCGCGCTGGCGTACAACGCCGCCGCGGATAGACGATCTTGGCGTGCCACGCGCTCTCTCTTCGAAGAGATCTTCGGCAAGTAACGTCGGGATGAAGATTCATGCATCCCGGACGCAGCGCGCCGGCACCCACACGGTCCGCATGGCGTGAACGCCCTCGCACGCGGCAGGCGTTGAACGCACAATACACGATCGGAACACTGAAGCGTCCGGTCACGCCAGGCCCCTCGTCCGAACCCGAATCCGGCATTCACTTCAAAGACGATCGCCCGCATTCCGTCGAGCGCAAGGCCATCTATGCGGGTATCGATCCGGCGACGGTGTTCCAAGGGTTGCCGCTGATCTATTCCCTGGAAGCAGCGGTCGTGGCGCAGGTCGTCTAGCCCTGACAACGCCGAATGGCAATCCGTAGTATATACAAATGCGCGGTCCAGAGACGGACCGGGTAAGCGCCAGCCCGCGGGGCGGGCTACGGCGTCGGGATGACGCGGATGCGGTAGAGGAAGAGATTCGTGCCCGGTGCGACATGGTAGTACATCATGTTCGTCGTGCCGGTCGTGAGGCCACTCGCAACGTCGAAAAACCCCACGGTCGCATTGGTCGACGCCTGAACGGCGTAGGTGCGATCAGTTTTGGCCGGCCAGGTCAATTTGTTCGTACCGGCCACGGCTTCGATTTTCACGACCTGTAGCAGGTCGAACATGTCATACGGATCTGTTCCAGCGACCGCTTCCTGTCCATCGTTGTAGCCGTCATCATCGCTGTCGGGGTCGGTCGGGTCCGTCGTGACGCCATTCGGGTCAATCGGGGCGCCGCCAGCGGCAATCGCGCTGGCGGGGTCGTCGGTCCCGCTGATCTCTTCGAGGTCGATCAGGCTGTCGCCATCGGTATCCAGCGGTTCGTCCAGGCTGATGACGTCCGCGGAGTCCGGTACCGCGGTATTCACGAAATGGCGACTGGTTGCGACGCCGTTATAGACCCAGACATCGTCGTCGGTGCCGGTGGCGGCATTGATCGTTGCGGTCCTGTTCAGGGAAAAGTACAGGTCCCCGCCCACAAAATGCAAAGCGTCTACATCGGCACCCGTCGGAATCTCCAGGTCAGTGACGCCGTCATGCGCAACCGAGAAACTGCCGTCGAAGAAAAGGATGTCCTCATCCGTCACGACGCCGGCTCCGGGCAGAGTGGTGGTGATATCCAGCGAGAACAGGAAATCTCCGGCCTCATTCATAATCGCAACGGCATCCAGATCCACGGCCAGAGGAATGCCGGCTCCGGATCCATCGAAAAACATGCTCAACGTCGTTGTGTTGACGTTGTACTCGACAAGGTCTTCGTCGGCATAGTCGGTACCGCCCATGCTGAAAGCCACATCCGTCGAGAAAACAATACGGTTGCTATAGACACTGAGCGCATCGATCTCGACGTTGGCCGACAAACCCATCGCCTGCAGGTCCAGCAGGGCACCGGATCCGCCGGCGCCGATCGAGATAACGTGGTCGTCCGCGTGGGCCACGCCACGAATGTCGGTCGTGATGTCCGTACTCAGACGCACCCTGTTCGTCGCGGGAACGGCAGCAAGTTCTTGCACGCACGTCGCCAGGGTGACGACAAACACGATTCCTTTCAAGAGCACTGTCATCTATCGATCTAGTCTTACAAGTCGATGTTAATCCAGGGGTCATTGATCGTGGAAGCCCCCGGGTTAGTGACGGTATCGATGTGATTTCCTGCCTTCACATCGAACCCATCCGATACGTTTCGTGTAACCATATTATTGGTGCCGCCCGAACCGGGCTTGATGTGAAGACCGTCGCCGGCGTTATGAATCATATGGTTTTCATCGATCCGGCAATTCTCCCCGTCGTGCTTGATTCCTTCGTCGAGTTGATTAGATGCCACGTTGCGAAGAACCTGCACACCATCAGCCGCGGAAGACTCGATCCCTTCTTGTCGATTCGAATATGCAACACATTCAACGACGCTACTCCCATGATCGATGTCGATGCCATCACCGATCTGGTTCCCAAACGGTTCTGCGGGATTATACCCGTTCAAATACGCGGTACAGGCCTTGAACAGGCATCCGCCGGCGATATCACGAAACCCATCCTCCAGACTATCCGTCGCCACAGATTGTTGGACCATACTCGCCACGTCGACCTCGACCCCCTCGTCGTTTCCGCTCGCAACGCAGCCATTGATCACGACCCCCTTGCTGCCGTGTATACCATCGTGCCGATTGTCGAGCATCACGCAGTTTCGAATCGTGGTTCCGCTGTGTGCGTCGATCCCATGTTCGTCGTTGTTGATCGCGACGCAATCACTGATCACACTGCTGTTCTCCACTTCGATGCCGTCCCCAATACCGTTCGTGGGTAATGCATCCCCATTGTAGGCGAACAGGCAACGCGTCACAATGCTGGCGAAACCCGAATTAACCCCATCCGCATCGTTTTCAAAAACCCGCAGATCCGCAACAACACAGTTCGTGCTGCTCAACATTGCCACGCCATTGCTTCCCCAACCGCTGATCGTACCGTTACGAATTGTCAGGTTAAGGCGCGGCAACGGCACGGTTACACCATCACGGGACCCGGCCACACCTAGCAAATGATAGCCATTCAGATCCAGATCCACATCGCCGGCATTGATCGTGATACCGTGCGCCCCGTTCGTGCCGGTGAGGCTTTCCGTCAGAACATAATTGCCCGACTGCGAAATGGTTATCGGCATCATGTCTTGCGACAGTTCGATCCGGCCATCCGCGGCCACCAGGTTCAAAGCGCCTCCGAAGAGCAGACCGAGCCCAACCCGCCAGCCTTGTTTAAGTGATACGAGACGACTTCTCATTGATCCCACTGGCTAAAACTCGAAATTGACCCACGGCCTATTCGGCATGCTACCGGCCGGGCTGTACTCTTCGAAATGATTGCCCACGCCAATCTGGTAATCGTCGCTCGTATTCCCCGCCGCCGTGTTCTTGACAATGACGCAGTCGGAGCCATCCACGTCGATCCCAATACTATTTTGGGTCAAGTGGTTGCCTTCAATTCGGCTGCGCACCCCGAAGACCATGATCCCGGTCCCGGACGCGCTGTCTGAAATCGAATTGGCCACAACATAGGCATGATTCGACACAAGGATGCCCCCTGCCCCGTTCGCGCGGAGCGTGTTGTCCCGAACCAGGCTCGCCTGCCCAACAACGATTCCGTAATGGGCATTGGCATGGACGGTACAATCGCCGATCCGCACACCACCGCCTGTACATTCAATGCCGTTACCCCCGTTGGCACCGACCGCGCAACCCGCAACTGCCGTAGCGGTGCCCACGGCAACGCCCGATTCGCCGCTCTCGCGTGATGTGCAGTGCAACACGCTGCAACCGACACCGGTCACAATGCCCATGGCACCATTGGTACGAACCACGCACAACGAAAGCGTACAGTCGTCACCCGTGATGATGCCATTGCCGCCATTGTCACGCGCCGTGCAACGCAGGATGACACAACCCCGACCGACCTGAAACCCATCTCCGCCGTTGCCTCGCGCTTCGCAATCAACGATCAGATTTCCGTCCACTCGAAAACCGTCGCCAAGGTTATCCACCGATCTCACGACCATCAAAACACAGTTGCTGGCGGCGTCGATCTGCACACCATCGTTCCGCCAACTGCGAACCGTGCCGTTGCGAATGCTGATATTTCGATAATTGCCGGTAACCCGGATTCCGTCCAATGAACCACTGACCCCAATCAGGGCGAATCCGTTCAGGTCGAGCGAGACATCACTGGTCTCGATCCGGATACCATGCGAACCGGAGGTTCCGGTCAGGTCTTCGGTCAGAACATAACTGCCGGACTGCGAGATCGTGATCGGCATCATCGATTGCGACAACTCGAGGCGTCCCTCGCCCGCGAACAGGCTCAGCGCACTCAATGCGGCACTCGCAAGAATGACGTGAATACGGACCAAAAGTTTGGAATGGCTCATGAAACGTGCCTTCTGCCCGATTGCCTTCCCTGATCGCGCCCAAGAAACCATATTTGCTCATAAGTGCAAGGAGACGTCAAGTTGGGCACCCCGGAGCGGACCAGACATGCAACCACCGGTGTCGACGACGGTGACAAGTCTTGCACGCCGGTGTATTATACACGTTCATGCGTACATCTACGGACATTCTACTGGTCATACTGACAGCATTCCTCGTGTTCAGGTCGTCGGCCGTCCGAGCCGAAGAAACCTCCACCAACCGAAGCAGCACGGCCGTGGAATCGCGCCAACCGAATCCAATCAAACAACGTTTTCGTGCGCCGCATGCGGGACAAACCACTGCAAAGGCGGCCGCTCAGACAACCACGAGTCAACCGACATCCTCTGTGCGCATGTCATCCGGAGCGGCGGGAGACAACGACGCCATGCGTCGTGAAGCCGGAAGAGCCGTCACATCAAGCGACCGATGGCACACGGATCTGAAGCTTCCGACCCCACCTCCGCCCACGAAGCAATAATTCGGCTTCGCAAAGGTTCTCACGACATCCGGTCGATTCGTCCGTCTACTGCCCCTGGGGAGATCTACGCCCGTTTGCCTCGCGACCCCGCCTGTGGTAAATTCTCGTCTACCCATGACGACACGAACCCAGAACTCCGCCGGTCCGGAAAAACCCGACTGGCTGCGCATCCGTTTGAACAAGGAACCGAGTTTCGACCGGATCCGCGGCGCACTCCGTGCCCGCAACCTGTTCACGGTCTGCGAGGAAGCACACTGTCCAAACATCAACGAATGCTGGAACGGCGGAACGGCGACCTTCATGATCATGGGCGACGTCTGCACGCGCGGATGCCGCTTCTGCGCCGTCAATACCGGGCGGTCCGGGCCACCACTCGATGCCGACGAACCAGAGAATACGGCAAGGACCATTGCCGAAATGGGCCTCAGCTACATCGTGATCACGTCGGTGAACCGGGACGACATCCCAGATCAAGGCGCCGGCCATTTCGCAAAGACCGTCGAACTAATTAAGGCCTATACGCCGGGCATCCTGGTTGAAACGTTGACCCCGGACTGGATGGGGAATGAAGACTGCATCCGGACGCTGGCCGAATCCAACGCCGACGTGCTGGCCCACAATGTCGAAACGGTCGAACGCCTACAGGGCAAGGTCCGCGATCCGCGCGCGAACTATGCGCAGTCGTTAACCGTTTTGAAGCGATACGGTGAACTGACCAAAGCCGCCGGCGGGAAGGTCTTGACCAAGTCTTCGCTGATGCTGGGCCTCGGTGAGTCCGATGATGAAATTCGCGCAACCATGCAGGATCTCCTGGAGGCCGGTGTGCGTGTCATGACCTTCGGACAATACCTTCGTCCGACGCGCCGCCACTTGCCGGTCCAGGAATACGTGACACCCGATAAATTTGACGACTGGGCGAAGGAGGGTGAATCCATGGGCTTTGCCTATGTCGCATCCGGCCCACTGGTGCGCTCCAGCTACAAGGCCGGGGAATTCTACATGCAACACCTGCTTCGCTCGGCCTGACATGGCATCCATCGACACAACCGAAAGCGGTGTAGACACGGCGGTGCTCACCCAAAAGGAAGCACGACTGCGCGATCTGATCGGCAGCTATGCATCCGTTGCCGTCGCCTACTCCGGCGGCGTCGACTCGAGCTACCTCGCGTTCGTCGCCAACGATGTCCTGGGCCGGAAGGCCACGATGGTGCTTGCGGATTCACCCAGCATTCCGCGCTCCGAGGTTGACGATGCCGTCACACTCGCGCGTGAGCGCAAGTGGAACCTGGTGATCGTTCGAACAACGGAGTTCGAAAACGAAGCCTATCTCAAGAACGATAGTCAACGATGCTACTTCTGCAAGACGGCGCTTTTCGAGGAGATGACGCGCTACGCGCACGCAAACAACGTCAACGTGCTCGCCTACGGCGTCATGGCCGATGATGATCTTGATGACCGGCCGGGACATCGCGCTGCGGAAGCCTTCCGCGTGGCAGCACCCCTGCAGGAGGTGCTGCTGGGCAAAGACGAGATCCGCGAACTGAGTCGCCGCGAAAACCTTCCGACGGCGAGCAAGGCGTCGTTCGCCTGCCTGTCCTCACGCTTTCCGACCGGCAGCGCGATATCCGTTGAGACCATCGGCCGTGTCGAACAGGCGGAAGAGGTTCTTCGCTCGCACGGCTTCCATCAATTCCGCGCACGTCATCACGACGACATTTGTCGAATCGAGGTGGACCCGCAGGAACTCGACGCCCTGCTGCAAGATGACGTACGGGAAGACATCACACGGCGCATCAAGTCGATCGGGTACCGCTTCGTGACGATTGACCTGGCCGGCTACCGCATGGGCAGTGTTGCCCGGCGTCCGGACGCCGTCTGATCAGGTCCACTCGATCAAGCGCGCGTTCTCGAGTGCATCCCCTCCCAAACCGTCAAGGTCGATACGGTTCTCGTGCTCCCGCAGGATTCCCGCTGAGGCATGCAACTCGGGATGCTTGGGCAGAAAGTACGAGCAGCAATCGGCGTACGGCAGCGCGGAGATGTCGAAGGTCTCAATCTGACGGCTCAGCGCCGTGATCTCTCGCTTGTCTAAACCAATGAGAGGGGAAACAATCGGGCGATCCGAGTCGAGGTATGTTGCGCTCAGATTCTCATATGTCTGCGAGGCGACCTGCGAAAGGCTGTCGCCGACAACAAGAAAGCGCGCGCGATTCTTTGCCGCGATCCGGGATGACAGCCGCAGCATCACACGCCGGTAGACGAGCATGCGCAGCGGACCGGGCACGGCCTTAATGATGTCCTTCTGCAACTCCTCGAATGGAACGATGAAGAGGCGTGTGCGGCGCTGGTAGCGAGCCAGTTGCTCGGCCAGACGCAGAATCTTGTCCTCGACAGACGGGGTCAGCTGGTTCTGATTCTGATAATGCGTCAGGATCACCTCACAGCCGCGTTTCATCATGAGATACGCCGCCACAGGACTGTCCATCCCGCCGGAGAGCAAGGCCACGACTTTCTGTTTGGAGTTGGTGGGAAGGCCGCCCACCCCCGGTTGGCGCGCCATCGAGAGGTAGCTATGGCGCCCCGCGATCTCGACGCGTAACGCGAGGTCGGGGCTGTCCATTCGCACGGTCTTTTCCGGCATCGCGGCCAGAACCGCGGCGCCCAGCACGCGATTCACCTCCATGGACCGCAGCGGCACGCCCTTGTCGTGGCGACGCGTACGGATCTTGAACGTCTCAAACGTCTGCGTTTTCGCCAACTCGACGGCCGCGGCCTCGAGGACCGCCAGATCGCTGTCGACGCGCAGGGCCGAGGCCAGGTTGGCAATTCCGGGAATCCGGCGCAACACGTCCATGACCTGCTCCACTTCGGCATCGGGCGCGAGAGTCAAGGCGATCTGGCCGCACTCGCGCACCGCGGATTGCATGGACTCGCCCAGCTTCGCTCGAACATTTTCGATCAGCAACTTCTCGAAGTAGCCGCGGTTGTTCGCCTTCAGCCCAATCTCGTCGTAGTGCAGAACAATATGGGAGAACGCCGTCACGGTGCGCATTATAGACACCCGCGCCGCTTTGCATAGCTGGGAAGCGCATGACCTTGACCTTGAGCAGACTCCCCCATACCTTCTCAGACCATGCAGAAGCGTATCATCACGGCGTACTCGTTGAGCGCGATTCTCCCGGTCCTAGCGATCGTTATCCTTTGCATGCGCGTCTTCGCGCCGGCGAGCCGTTACGTGGCCATGGGGATCTATGCCGCCGGCTGGATTGCGCTGATCCTTGCCATCCGCAATCATCGACGGTCGCAAGTCATGATCGACCGCAAGGGGCGCAGGTTTCGGCGCGTGCTGCAGGAGCGGCCGGCCCTCGCCATCGCGGTAGCATTGCTTGCCGCCTTTGCGTATCTGGCCTGGGTCGCTTTTCCAGTCCAATCCTCCGCCTTCCTGACGGCGGACACGGAGGCCATCGAGGAACTGATCGATAGCGATATCGCACGCTTACCCGTGTTCACGCGCGGACTCAGCTCCGTTCTGAGCGGCAATTACCGCCTTTTTCGTGCCGATATCAACGAGATGTCGCTCGAGGACAAGGACAACCTGCGACACGCCTGGGCTTCGTACCTGGACTACGCGATCCAACTCGACCGGCTACGCACGACTCACCAGTATTTCTACCAGATCAACCCTGTGCGTACCCGTGAGCTGCACATTCGCTCGTTCCTGATCGGCTACGGCGCCTTCGTTGCGAACTACGAGAATGCGTGGCGCATCAGTATCGCCGTCGGTGAAAATCCCTTTCTTGAGACCTTTCTAAACGAGGCCGATACCGAACGCAGCGTGCCACGGGACGCCTTCCTCATGCTGAAGCGCGGCCTGACACATCCCGACAACGTCGTACGACTCAACGCAGGACAGGCATATCTAAAGATCCTGGAGTCGACCACGAGCGGTCTACAAACAAATCACGTGGTGATCGATGCGCGGAAACGGTACAGCTTTATTGCGAAGAAGATCGGGGAAGCTCCGGAGACATTAATCGATGCGCCGCTCGACCAGTTCGAGGACCTCACTTTCAAAGCCTGGTTCCCGCTGCAGAAGAGTGTCGCGCTCGGACTGAGCATGGTGCGGATGGTTCATCGGGAAAACCTGGTGTCGCTCGCCGACATCGAAAAGCTCGCCCCGCGACTCGAACCCGGCGACATGATGCTTGAACGTCGCAATTGGTATCTGAGCAACGTTGGATTGCCGGGGTTCTGGCCCCACGTCGCTCTCTATACCGGGGGGTTGGAAGAGATGGATGCCTACTTCGGAGAGCTCGTGCCGGCCTTGACCGGAAAAGATTCGATCGCCGCATATCTGAGCGAAACCAATCCGACCGTGCTCAAGGCCTACCAGGCGACGGGCCCCGGTCAATTCAACATGCGGGTGATCGAAGCGCTGAAGGGCGGTATCGTTCTGACACCACTGGAGATCAGCGCACGCGCCGACTATCTTGCGATCTTGCGACCGAAGCTCCCAAAACGCGACAAGCTGAAGGCATTGCTGAACGCCTTCGAGTTCTACGGGGTTCCTTACGACTACAACTTCGATTTTGCCACTGATAATCGTCTCGTGTGCTCGGAACTGGTATACAAGTCCTATCTTCCACGTAAATTCCAAAAAGGAATCCAATTCAATATCGGTACGGTGTCCGGCCGATTGGTCTTGCCGCCCAACGACATCGCTCGCGAATTCGACGAAGAATTCGGCAGCCCTGCGGCAGACCTCGAATTCGTCGCCTTTCTTGATGGAAACGAAGCTGCGCAAAAAGCCATCGAGCAAGGCGTGGACGCATTTCGAGTCTCATGGCGGCGCCCCAAGTGGGACATTGCGCAGCACTAATCTTTTCCGGGCGGAGACTAAGATTCGGCAACAGCAGGCACGTCTCAACAGGACCGCAATCGACCTACGGCATGCAGAAACATTCGATCAATATCGCCTGGGCACAGTTGGTGCGGCTTCCGAATCTGCTGACGGTGCCGGGGGACCCCCTGGCCGGCTATCTACTGATCGCGTCCATCGGAGGCGTGACGACTCCGATTAACGCCGCGATCTGTTGCGCCGCCGCGATCTTCCTCTACGCGGCGGGACTCATCGCCAACGATTGTCTGGACCTGGCGGAGGACCGGCGCGAACGGCCGTGGCGACCAATCGCATCTGGACAGGTCAAGCTCCACCAGGCATGGCCGACCGCCGTGATTCTGGCAGGTTGTGGCCTGGGTATCGCGAGCCTGGCCGGCACCTGGCCCGCGCTATGCGCCGCCGCGCTGATCGTCTCGATTGCTTTGTATAACGGGGGTACGAAACGCGTACCGATTCTGGGTCCGCTGACGATGGGGCTTTGCCGGGCGCTGAGCCTGATAATGGGCGCAGCGGCGGCGTCCCCCGCGGACGTCGTTCATCCGGTAATACTCATCGCTGCGGGCACGTTACTGATCTACATTGCCGCGGTGACACAGATTGCCTCCAACGAAACGCATTCCATCCGCATCGGATTGCGACGATGGGGGCCAACGGTCATCCTGGCGATCGGCTATCCGGCCCTGTACCTCGTCGCGTTATCGTACCGCCCGGAGTCCGCGAATGGGCCCACAACCGATATCATGTTTGCGATCGGAGGACTGCTGACGCTGGCAGTAACGGCACGCTGCGCGCGACGCTTGCAAGGTGTTCCCAATCCCGAGACCGTCAGCCGGACCATTGGCTCCTTTCTGCGCGCGCTCCTGCTCGTGCAGGCTACGTTCGCGGCCCTACTGCCCTTTCCCGGCGCGGTTGTGGCCGCCTGCCTGACCGTGGCCTGGCTAGCCTCCGGCAAACCCGGCGACCTGTTGTATGCCAGCTGAGTCAAACCGCAGGCTGCTGGTAGTGCAGGTTGCCGCATTGGCACACGACCTCGCCGCCGCTCCAGATACCCCGACCTGGCGTGGCGGCTCCTTTCATGCCCTCGCCCCCACCTTTCCCGCGCTCACCTGTCCTGTGCAAGCCGGCATGCGAACTGCCACGCCACCGTCGCAGCACGGCATGATCGCCAACGGGTTGTTCTTCCGGAACCTGCGCAAAGCGATGTTCTGGGAACAATCGAGCCGACTGATCGAAGGCCCGCGAATCTGGGATGCATTCCGCGCGCGCGGAGGCACGGTCGGCATGCTCTTCTGGCAACAGAGCCTGGGCGAGACAGTCGACATCGTCGTCTCTCCGCAACCGGTACATCGGCACGGCGGCGGCATGATCGAGTCCTGCTACAGCTCGCCCTCCGATCTATACTCGTGGCTCTGCGCCCAGGTCGGCGCGCCGTTCCGCCTGGCACGTTACTGGGGTCCGCTCGCCGATCATCATTCATCAGGCTGGATTGCACAGGCAACCGCCTCCCTGCTGCGGGACACCGAACGCCGCCCGGATCTGTGCTTCACATACCTGCCGGCCCTCGATTATGACCTGCAACGGCATGGCCCCGACGGGCCCGCGGCACAGCGTGCCTTGCAGAAACTCTTTGAGCAGTTGGACGTCCTGTACGCCGCTGCGGACGGTGCCGGCTACGAAATGCTCATCTACGGGGACTACGCGATCGAAAATGTACGCGGCGACGCCATTTTCCCCAATCGCATTCTAAGAAGCGCAGGACTGTTCGCGTCTAAGGATGTACGCGGCATGGCCTATCCGGACCTGCATGCCGGACGAGCCTTTGCCATGGTCGATCACGCAATAGCGCATATTTACGTACAAGATACCGCGGATCTACCGCGCGTCGCGGCTATTTTTGAGGGCACCGCCGGAATCGATCGCGTCTGTGGAGCCGCCGACCTGGCCGACCTCGGGGTTGCGCATACCAACAGCGGAGAACTCGTGCTGATCGCGGAAAGCGGTCGATGGTTCGCTTATCCCTGGTGGCAGGACCCCCGCGAAGCGCCGGACTTCGATCGCCACATCGATATCCACAACAAGCCCGGGTACGATCCTTGTGAATTGTTTTTTGGGTGGCCACCGCTTACGGTTAGTCGCAAAATGGGTCGTGTTCGGGGAACGCACGGCCGGGCCAACCACCCCACGGCGTGGGCCGCGACTCCCGGCTTCGTATCGGAGGCCGGCACGCTCGAAGGACTGGCCTGCTCCGTGCGAGACTGGATCAGCTGAACGGAACGATATGCAAGAACCTCATAACCCCTACGACATGCCCGAGCATGCAGACGACGTCTATGTGCAGAAGATCCAGGTTAATCTGGCCTATCCGGTTTACTTCACACGCCATGTATTTGACCTCGACAATCCGGTGCTCGCGAACGCAATTGCCCTGACGCCACCCCAGACTCGTGTCCTGGTCTACGTGGATTCGGGCGTTGCGCAATGCTCTCCCGACCTCTTGTCGGACATCACGCGTTACACTGAACAATACGCCCCGCGAATCGCACTCGTGCGACGTCCATGCATCATCGCGGGCGGCGAACGGGCCAAAAATTCATGGCACAAGGCCCGCGATATTGTAGAGACGATCGGCGACCATCAATTGGACCGTCATAGCACCGTGATCGCCGTTGGCGGTGGCGCGGTTCTGGACACGGTCGGATTTGCCGTGTCGCTGGTCCATCGCGGCTTGCGATTGATCAGAATTCCGACCACCGTGCTCGCGCAGAACGATGCCGGCATCGGCGTCAAGACGGGCATCAACGCACAGGGCACCAAGAATTTCCTCGGCACCTTCGCCGCACCGTTCGCCGTGATTAACGACCCCGCATTTCTGACGACCCTCGACGAGCCGCACTGGCGTGGCGGCATAGCGGAGGCCTTCAAGGTTGCGCTGATTAAGGATGCCGACTTCTTTGATTTCCTCTGCACTCACGCCCGGCACCTGCGCGATCGCGACATGGACGCGATGGTACAGTTGATACGGCGTTGTGCGCAGATCCACCTCGATCATATTCGCTCGGGAGGTGACCCGTTTGAGACGGGTAATACACGACCGCTCGACTTCGGCCATTGGAGTGCGCATCGACTCGAAACGCTATCGGATTTCACGATCGGTCACGGACAGGCCGTGGCAATCGGCATCGCACTCGACGCGTGCTACGCATCGCGCACCGGTCATCTCGGTCCGAATGGTCTCGAACGACTGCTGGCCGGGCTCAGCGCGGTCGGACTCCCGACATGGAGTGCCTACCTCGACCAGCGCAATGTCGAGGGACGACTGGACATCCTCGACGGGATCGAACAGTTTCGCGAACATATCGGCGGTCCGCTGTGCATTACCCTGCCGCACTCGATCGGGAAATCTTGCGAGGTGCACGACCTCGACCCGGTTATCATTGAGTCCTGTATCCAATATCTGAAGGACCGCTGGGAGAACGATGCTGACCGAGAGCAACAAGCACCTCACGTATTGCCTTAACATCCATCCCGGTGAAACATGGCCCGAGATCTTCGAAGCCGTGCGCACGTACGCATGCGCCGTCCGTGATCGCATCCATCCCGGCAATCCATTCGGCCTCGGCCTGCGCCTGGGTCACCGCGCCGCCGAAGCGTTGAGCGCGGCGGGGGAATGTGAAGTCTTCAGCGCCTTTTTGGAGAGTGAGGATCTCTACGTCTTTACGTTAAACGGATTTCCGTACGGCGCCTTTCACGGCACCCCGGTCAAAACGAACGTTTATGCGCCCGATTGGCGCACGGCCCAACGACGCGACTACACGATCACCTTGATCGACATCCTGGCTGCACTCGTTCCGGCCGAGACCCACGGCAGCATCAGCACGGTACCGGGTTCATACAAGAACTGGATCAAGAACGACGACGATGTGCGCGAGATGGCGGAACATCTCGCGGACTGCGCCGCGCACGCGGACCGTGTCCGTGAGTCGACAGGACGCACGATTGAGATCTGCCTTGAACCGGAACCGGATTGTTATCTCGAGACAACCAGCGAGGCCCTATCGTTCCTGGCCGAGCGGCTCTTCCAATACGGAGTGCCGCATCTATGCTCGACCGGACGCTACGCGAACGACACAGCCGAGACGATCCTGCGGCGCCACATCGGCGTCTGCCTCGACACCTGCCACGTCGCCCTGCAATACGAATCGCTCAGCGAAGCCTTGTCGCGCTACGAGGAAGCGGGCGTACGTGTTTCAAAAATTCAGATCAGCGCCGCATTGAGCGCCGTTCCCACGCCGGAGGCCCGGCGCGAACTGAGCGTATTCGATGAACCAGTCTACCTGCACCAGGTTAAAGCGCGCCGCGCGGGCAACCTGCATTCCTACCCGGATCTGCCGCCGGCACTGGAGGACCCTGCGCCAGCCGACGAATGGCGTGTTCATTTCCATGTGCCACTGTACTTCACGGGCAGCACGGTACTCAACTCGACCGCCGTTGAGATTGACCGGACGTTCCTGGCGACCGTCCACACGTCGCGCGCCACGCATCTCGAAATCGAGACCTACACCTTCGACGTGTTGCCCGAAGAACTCCGCACCCAGGATGTCGCCGTGAGTATCGCACGCGAATACGAGTGGCTGCTGCCGCGGCTCGGCAACGCGTCGGGGGAGAATTAGCCCACAGGCCCGATCGACTATGCGGGCGTCAGGGCGTGAAGACCTTGCCCTTGCCCTGCAGCTTATAGACTACGGTGCGGCCATGGCCGCCCTTGTCCACATCGATTTTGGCCGCCGTGCGCCCCGTGAGATTCAGCACTTCAACGCGACCGCCATGCGCATCGCTACTGATCACGGCTACATCCTTGCCGTCGCGATTGGAAGCCGTGAGCGTGCCCGCGCCGTCGGCATCGACGCCGACCGCCATGCGTACCAGCCCCTCCGCGTTCGACACTTCAATCACACCGTCCTTTTCTCGATCGGCTTCCACGGAGATGATTTCTTTACCCTCGTCATTATTGATCCAGAGCGATCCGCCGCTCTTCGCACGCGCCGCGCCAAGTCCGGCCATCTGCGTGCCGCTCCGATCGGAGAGCTCGATGCGTCCGCCGCTATTCTTGTCCGAGCCGGCGTTGACGATCATCTTGCCCTGGCTATTCAGGATCCACACGGCACCGCCCTCGTTCTTGTCATCCACGCCGACCGACGCCGCAGAATTTCCGGCGGCCGATAGAATGTCAATCTGGCCGTTTCCCTTCTCCGTGATTCCCATCGTTGCCGCCGCAATGCTTTCGCGGTTGAGCAGCAACATGTGCCCGCCGACCTCATCCGCCAGAAGCATGGCCTTATCCACGCCTCCGGCGTCGCTCAGCACAACCGCGGATCCACCCTTTTCCTCGATGCGGAGTCGTGCGCCGCCTCGGCCCTTGGTCTCGAAAACCGCGACGGTCCCATGCCCGCCGTCCTCGACACCGGCCTTGAATACTTCAACCTGGTCCGAGTTGTAAGCCGATACGTGACCACCCTCCTTATCCGACCAGATGACCACGCCATGCTGGCCGTCGGGGCGACGGACGCGAATACCTCCGACGCCGCCTTCCCATTTGCCCGATATCTGGACGACGCTCTGGCCCTCATCGTTCGTGATCAGGAGTTCACGCGTCGTCACGACGTCGGAGACTCGATCACGCCCATTGGCGGCCATGCAAAGAATGGTTACGATCACCGAGAGCGCGAGCACGAGTCCCACGCGTTGCCATCGATTCGCCTTTTCCAAAGCGGCAAGACGACATTCTAAATGTGACATACTGATCCCTCCAGGTGTGTGTGAAGATACGTGTGAAGGGTCCTGCACAACTCCGAATGAGCGGGCGTGACCACGAGTGTTACTGTAATAAAAGCGGAAGTCGCCGTTCGTGTCAACTGGCACATCGCGCTAGACTGTCGCCTCCATAGAGATACCCCGCAAAATCTGGACTGGCTTGACGAATTGAACCCCGAACAGCAACGGGCTGTGACGCACGACGAGGGCCCGATACGACTTAGCGCAGGGGCCGGAAGCGGAAAGACGCGCACCCTGGCCTCACGCCGTTACGATGTAAGCGCCTGACTCGCCTCTCCGTGCTTGTCTTTTTCGCGCATTTGACTATAATACTCCGTAGCGGACGTTGGTTCCCGAATAGGGAAGAAATCGGTAAACAGACACGAAGGAGAAAGATATGCAGGCAGAAGCTCAGACGACGACACAGGTGCCCATCGCCGAGGATTTCATGACGCGCGACCTGGTCTGCGTTGAACCGGAGACGCATCTCTATGATGCGATCAACATCCTCTCGCGCCACAGTATCTCGGGAGCTCCGGTCGTCAGCTACGAGCACCGAAGACGACGGCTTGTCGGCATTCTCTCCGAGAAGGACTGTCTCTCTATTCTCTCGAACGAGGCCTTCTACGCTCAGGAACCGGTTGGAACAGTGCGCGAATACATGTCGAAGAAAATTGTAACGGTCCCACCGGGCATCGATCTCTTCACCGTCGCCAGCCTGTTCATGAAACATCCCTTCCGGCGCCTGCCGGTTGTCGATCAAGGATTCCTTGTCGGACAGGTCAGCCGAATCGACGTATTGCGAGCGGGCAAACCGCTGTGGTAGTGTCCGCGCATGCTGATTGTGCACGTTCACGTACACGTTAAACCCGAGTGCCTGGAGGCGTTTCGGGCAGCGACTGCCGAGAATGCTCGCTGCAGCCGCGCGGAACATGGAATCGCGCGCTTTGACGTTGTACAGCAGGCAGACGACCCCATGCGTTTCGTGCTCGTGGAAGCCTACCGTGACGACGATGCTCCCGCGCGACATAAGGAAACAGCGCACTACCAGGCCTGGCGCGACACCGTGGAAGACATGATGGCCACGCCGCGTTCCAGCATGCGATACGAAAACGTTTCGCCCGACGACGAGGGCTGGTAGTCCGGTCCGGTACCCTACCCCATCGTGAAGACAACCTTGCCGGCGCGCTGATCACGCATAGCCGCCTCCAGGGCCTGGCGCCCCTCAAAGAGCGGATACGTTTTCTCGACGGGTATTTTGAGCGCACCACGTTTCACGAGCGAGCAGAGCTCCGTGAACATCTCGTTCAACTGCACGGCGTTCGCCGTTCTATAGTGATGCCGAACCCAGAAGCCGCGAACACGGATATCGCGAAAGATCAGGTGTGCATTCGACAACGTGAACGGTTGGCGCGCCATCGCGCCGTAGGTGACTAACGTGCCTGCATCGGCGAGGCACTTGACCATGTCCTTTAAGATGATTCCGCCGGTCGCGTTAAGTCCGATCGACAAGGGCGCTCCACCGGTCTGCGCCCGTACCTGTTCGCGCAAATCACCTTCGTGTACAATGACAACATCGGCACCAATTTCACGAAGTTCATCCACGACCTCCGGCCGCCGCACGATGTTCACCGTGCGAATGCCGCGATGGGACGCCAGTTGGATCACGCATCGTCCGACCGCACTGTTGGCCGCATTCTGAATGATCCAGTCGCCCGCGCGCAGGTTCACAAAATCGCCAAGCAGGCACCAGGCCGTCGGCGGATTGACCGCAAGCATGGCGGCCTGCTCCACCGGAAGGCCTGGCGGAATTGGATAAACCTCACCGGCTTCGCAGAGATACGCCTCGCACCATGAACCCATGCGGCGCGTCATGACCACCTGGTCGCCCCGGCGCAAACCCGAAACGGCCACTCCCGCCTTGGATACGGTTCCGACGCCTTCGGTTCCTGCAACGCAGGGTAAATCCGGACGCACACCATAGGTGCCTTCGATCAGGTTGATATCGGCCGGATTGATTGGCGCGGCCTGCATACGAACAACAACCTGGTTCGGTTGCGGTTCAGGAAGGACCATGCGCTCTACCTTGAGGACGTCGAGCGGTGCACCAAATTCCGAGAACGTCAGGGCCGTAACGTCCATTGCGCCAAACTCCGGCCCCGATCATTGGCCGATGCCTTATTGTTCTGCAGCAGGCAAGATATGTACATCGCTACTCCCCCGCCGGCGGCGCATCGTCACGCCCATCGATATGTTCACCGACTTTCTCGCGAATTGCACGACCCGCACGGCCGGCGTTGGCCCCGACATTCGACACCGCGCCGCCCCAATCCACGTCCTTTACTCGGGTTGCCACACCGGAGGCGGAATGTTGAACCTCCGACCAATCGGTTTCGCGAACGTGATCGACGACGTTCGAAACGGCATGGCCCACCGCAACCGCGGTGCGATCAAGCACGTCAGCCGCCTTGTCTTGAATATCCGTCTGGTCCTGGCGTGGTTGCTTTACGTACCAGTACGCACCGGCCCCGATCGCGAGGAGGAGAACAAGGGCCTTGAACAGCCGGCTCACACGTCCACCACTTCGCACCTCAGTTATATGTTCTTCCGTTTCCATGCTTGCGCACTCCTCTCCGCGAGCCGGTCCCGATCGCCCTTAGGGCGTCGCTGCGGCAGCCATATCTTCCCAGAATTTCTCGGCCGGCTTCTCGTTAATCGTCTCAAGCGTCGACGACTTCTTCAAACCGTCAATCCCCTTCCGTACTTTATCCGGATTAAAACGCAATTCGCGAAGCGGCAGGTTCGCCAAAATTCTTACGTCGCGAACACGCGTCCAGCGCATATCCAACCGCTCCAGAGGCATTCCTTTCAGCGGCGAGAGATCCGCGACACGCGTTCCGTAGACTTCGAGCCCCACCAACGGCATCCCGCTCAAGGCAGATAGGCTAGCGACGCGCGTACCGCCTACGTTCAATCGAGTCATCGGCATTCCGCTCAACGGGGACAGATCACGCACCTTGGTATCCCATGCGTAGAGACGCTGTAACGACATCCCCTTCAATGCCGATAGGTCGCTGACGTCCGTATCGCCGAGATCGAGTGACTTGATCGGCAATCCATGCAGTGCGCTGATGTCGGATACATCGCTGCGACCCAGCACCAGTTCATATCGGCCCTCGGCATCCGCGACGAGCAGGCGATAACTCAGGCCGGCCTTATGCAAATATAGTTTTACGTCCTGAACCGAGCGCGGGGGAAAGATCGTCGCCTGCGTTGCGCTGACACCTTCTCGCGCTCCAGGCTCGGAAATCACCGCTTTTCGATCCGCGGACTCCAGGACTTCCGCCCCCTTCTCGATTTGCTCCGCACTGACGCTGATTGAACGTAGCGGCGCGCCGAGCAGCGGCAGAAGATCGGTCACGCGAGTGCCCGTAAGCGTTATGCCCCGCAACGGCATGCCCTCGAGAGGACCGAGATCGGAAACCCCTGTCCCGTGCAGGGCCAGCTCCTTGAGCGGCATGCCCTTTAGCGGGGAAAGATCCGTGACTGCGGTCAGTCCCAGGCCCAATTCTTCCAGCGGCATTCCCGCGAGCGGCGACAGGTCACTGACAGGAACGCCGGTTAACGAAAGTTTCCGCAGGCGCATGCCGCGCAGAGGTGCCAGATTCGTAGCCGCCGTGTATTCGAGATAGAGTGAGCGCAGCCCGGTGCCGGCCAGCCCGGCAAGATTCGTGATGGGCATCATCGCAAGGTCGAGTTGGGTCACCGGGATGGCGCGCAGCGC